>CAZSOB010000024.1:0-12698 GCA_964608155.1 uncultured Desulfobulbia bacterium | reverse complement strand
TGGAGTCCAGGCAGGTAAAATAATTTATAAGTCTTGGATTCTTTGCATGATTTTACAGTTATTTATATTATACTAAAAAACCGTTGTTGATGTCAGATTTTTTTAAGGGCTTTGGTGATAAATAGGTAACTTCTCCGTAACTATTCAGCAGCACCCCATCTTCGCCCATTTCGGCCTTCTCGAATACGAAAGTATGCTTCAAAGTCCTAAATGAACGAACCTGGAGCACTGCTGAACAGTTACAGTTCGGTGGTTATTGTTGCTTTTAGACATCACGCTGAATAGTTACACTTCTCCAAAACTAATGGTACCGGGTTAGAGTTTTGCATTAAGGACGGTTGGTGGTTTTATGCCGGGAGACAGATTAAATTTTTCCCCTGCACCAAGGGGACTGAATTTTTTTCGCGTTTGTTGGCGAAAATTATTCTGTCCCCGAATCGGAAGCGACGAAAAATAAAATCAGTCCCCTTAGTTCTGATTTACCACCACTTTCGCATACGATCTTTGTCGTACCGCTGGAGAAGTTACATAAATAGTCAAAAGGTACTGAAATGGCGGCAGTAAATATTCTTAATCTGGAGATCCGGCTGCGGGAATTGGAGGAGAAGTTTCTAACCATCGATTCCCTGGCTCAGGACGTGGCTCAGTGCCGCACGTTAGAGGAACAGCTTGAGGTTCGTCTGCAGTTTGAGACCCTTATCACCGAAATATCCACGACCTTTATTAATCTTCTGCCCACGGAATTACAAAGGGGTATAAACATGGCTTTGAGCAAGGTGGCGAAGTTTACCGGTGCCGGGCGCTGTTATGTATTTATACTGAGTGAGAACGGGACGTTTATGACCAACACCCATGAGTACTCCGCCGCCGGGGTGGAGCCGCGGCTTGAGAGGCTGCGCCGGGAGCCTGTGGTTAGTCATCAATGGCTCCTTGAAAAGTTGAACACTAATGGGGTTCTGCGAATTGAGGCGGAATGCGGTTTGCCGTTGGGGGTTGGTGATGATATATTCCTCGATCCGGAGGTCTGGGTCTCGGTGATAGTTGGTTTTTTTGCCAAGAAGCGTTTGGCTGGTTTTATTGGTTTCGACTGGTTGGGTGATGTTGATGCCGATGTGGTGCAGACCGCTGATATGCTGACTGTTTTGGGGCCGATTATCGCCAACGCCCTGGAGCGCAAGAAGATGGAAGATACCAGGGGAAAATTGATTAGTGAATTGCGCCATACCCAGGAAAAACTATTAACTCTATCGGTTCGGGATCAATTGACCGGTCTCTTTAACCGGCGGCATATGGAGGATTCTTTGGCCCGGGAGATAAGCCGGGCCGCACGGCATAAGACCTCTTTGGCTGTAATTATGCTTGATCTGGATTATTTTAAAAGGATTAATGACACTTACGGCCATATGGCCGGGGACATGGTTCTTAAGGAAATCGGCCGTTTTCTGCAGGAACGCTCCAGGGGGGAGGATGTGGTCTGCCGTTATGGTGGTGAGGAGTTCATCATTATTATGCCGGGAGCCTCTTTAGAGGCGGCCGGTAAGCGGGCGGCCGAGCTTTGTCTTGCCGCCGGCGGGCTGGAGATTAAGTATCGTGATGAAAACCTGCCCCAAATTACGGTATCTCTGGGCACCGCCGCTTATCCGCAGCATGGTGATACTGTTAGTCTCCTGCTCTATAAAGTTGATAAGGCCCTTTATCAGGCCAAGCAAAGAGGACGGAATCGGGTGGTGGCAGCCGATTGACTGGTTTAATTTTGAATGCTTGATCTATCGCCATTTAGCCGGAAGCAGACGCTGGATGCGTTTATCCACCAAGTCTCTGGTGGCGTGGTCTACCGTCAGTACCCGGGGGTACCAGGGCTTAAGGCGGCAGTCGAAGACAATGGGGGCATCAAGGCCGACATGGAATCTTCGCACCGTGCTGGCGGCCCCGTGAATGTCGGCCGCCGGTTCAAAACGAGTGAAAAAATGCCACAAAAAGGCGGACAGGTCAGCGCAGGCAGCCCTGACGTTATCCACCAGGATGATTACCTGCCATTCTCCCCAGGCGGGATAGGATGTTAGAGTATTGATCAAGTCTTTATTCTCCTCGTATGCCGCCCCCTCGACCACCAGGGTGCCTGGGAGAAAAACCTCGCCCCGTTTAATCTCCGGCGGCAGGGGGAAATTAATCTCTTCCAGCAGTTGTCGGCGTTTCTCCCGGCCCAGGCCCATCATAATAGCCTTAGAGCCTTTGTTGACCTGGGGGCCGGTGTAATCCAAGGTGTCCTGAGAGACGTTGGAGAAAACAAAGAGATCTGTCTGCCAGTTAATTCTCTCTAATACATGGCGCCAGAGGGCCGGGAAGTCGTTTATGTCTATGCCGCCGTCGGTAATAATCAAGAATTTGGTCAGTGACAGTTGTCCTTCGCCGAGGATGCGGAGACCGGCGGCAAAGGCCTCGCGCGGGTAACGATTACAGATCCTGGCGGCGGCGAGGCAATGAAAGCCGGTATCGCCAAAGGTCTTTAATTCCCGTACCCCGTTCATCACTAAGGGAAAGAGCGGCGAGAGGAGATCCTGCAGAAAATCGCCGATATAGTAATCTTCCTGGCGGGGGCGGCCCACCACGGTGGCGGGATAGATGGCGTCTTTGCGGCAATAGAGGGTTTGGGCCTGGAATATGGGGTAGTCGTGGCGCAGGGAGTCGTAGCCGTAGTGGTCGCCAAAGGGCCCTTCCGGCTGTCTGATGCGGGGAGGAACCTGTCCCTGGATCGCGAATTCGGCATTGGCGATTAGTTGGTGGCCGCCGTCCGGGCTGGCGGTCACCGGCAGTTTGCCGCCGAGAAGCAGGGACGCCAGCAGCAGCTCGGGGATGTTCTCCGGCAGGGGGGCGATGGCCGCCATCATCAAGGCCGGGGGACCGCCGATGAAAAGGGTCATGGGCAGACTCTGATTTCTTTTTTCGGCCTCGTAATAGTGAAAACCGCCGCCTTTGTGGATCTGCCAGTGAATACCGGTAGTCTGGTCGTCGTGGCGCTGGATGCGGTACATCCCCAGATTATGGCCCCGGCCATCCGGATGCTCGGTATAGATTAGAGGCAGGGTAACAAAGGGGCCGCCGTCCGTATCCCAGGAGGTGAGGAGGGGCAGATCATTGAGGTGAGGAGGCTGCTGGCGGTTCTCTAAGATTGGGGCTTGCCGGACATTTTTAAGACCGATTTTCATGGCCTGTTTAATGATATGGCGGCTGTCCCAGAGCCGGCCGAGGGATGGCGGGCCGAAGGACTCTATGGTATGTACCAGGCCCTGGACAAATTCTTGCGGCCGACGGCCAAAGGCCAGCTCAAGGCGTCTGTTGCTGCCAAAGAGATTGGTTACCACCGGGAATCGGCTGCCCTTCACCTTGGTGAAGAGCAGGGCCGGGCCCTGGCGGGCGATAACCCGGCGGTGAATTTCGGCAATTTCGAGATAGGGGTCAACCTCTTCCTCGATTACGTGTAGTTCTGACTCCTGGCGCAGAATATTGAGATAGGCCCTGAGATCGGCAATGATTTGTTTCGTCAAAAAAACTCCAAAAAAATAATTTATAAATTAACCGCTTATAGTATCATTTTGCATGAAAATTTAGTAACTATTCAGCAGCGCCTCATTTTTGCCTTCTCGCATACCTCTATGCTTCAAAGTCAAAAATGAACAGGAAAGCGTAGACTCCGAACCTGAGGCACTTCCGGAGTCTGCGCTTTCCTGAACAGTTACATTCAGCGGTTATTGCTAATTTCAGACATTTCGCTGAATAGTTACAAAATTTATTAGTGTTCCTGTTAACTTTTTATTTTACAGCTTTGGATGAACGTGTTTGTGCCGCTCCAAATTAAGTCTCTATCTGTTATCTGAGAAATAAACGGTGATACTCGCCTTCACGAAGATGCTTTTTCATGGTCTCCGTTAACAGGTCTATAATATTGGTTAATTCTTGATCTGTCAGGCGGGGAGCCAAGGTGTCTAATAATTCGTTCCGGCTGAATTTTTGTAAAAACTTTTTTAGGGAGCGTTCATCGGTGGGGCGATCCCAGCCAAAGCATATTTCTTCAGGCATCAGAATTAGTGGTGTATAATTTATGAGTGAAAAAAAACGTGGGGCGCTGCATAAAGGGCAGGAATATGAGGAAATTAATTCTCCTCAGCATATTCTGCGCGTGCTAAGCGATATAAAAAAGCAGCATAAATTTATAATATTACAGCATAATGGGTATCAGTCCGGCAGCACAGCTCTGGTAGAACCAAGGGCGGAATTTCTGCTTATTGACCGGCCTTTGGATTGGCCCGGAGTAAGTAAAAAAATTAGAGTCCTATATCGTGATAGTACCAATGTGTGGTGCTATTTTAATACAATTCTGCTTAGCTCCAGCCAGGATACCTTAAAAACTTCATTTCCAACAGAACTTTTTCGCATGCAGCGCCGGGCTCATTTCCGGATCTTGATGTCCTCTCTGTGTAAGGTATCATTTAAGAATAATGACATCGATTTTCTTGAGGCGAGAATTAACGATTTGAGTGTCGGCGGGATGTCAGTATGTCTGTTGGGCTTAGATAATGTTGAGCTGCTTAAACAGGGGGATCATGTTGTGGATATAAACATTTGCATTGCCCTTGGAGGTAAGGTGGAGCAGGGGGCGGAGCTGGAGATCAAAGAGGGGGGGATAGTGCGTTTTTTTGATACAGAAGACGGTCGTCGTTGTATGGGGGTGGAGTTTCACGCCCAGGGCCGGGAGGGCAACCGGCTCATGCAGTTTGTCCGCAGCCGGGAGCTGGCCGCTCTCCGGAAGGGGGTCGCTTAGTACTGTTCAGCCCCCGGCAATGCGCCAATGGGCCTGGCGTTCCCTGGGGCCATCGAATTCGCAGAAGAATATTCTCTGCCAGGTGCCGAGCTTCAAGGCGCTGTTTTCAATAAATACTATTTCAGAGCTGCCGATTATTGAGGTCATCATGTGGGCCTGCGAGTTGCCTTCGAGGTGTTTATAAGGGAATTGGCTGGGCACGATACGCTCAATTACCGCGGCTATATCTTGCTGGACGGCTGGATCAGCCCCTTCGTTAATGGTCAGGGCGGCGGTAGTGTGCGGGCAGTATAGGTAGCAGATACCGCCCTCACAGCCGCTTTGCTCCAGGGCCTTGTTTATCTGGGTAGTTATATCTATCAGTTCTATTTTTTTGGAGCTGCTGATGGTAATGGTTCCCTTATTCATAGTAGGCCTCTTATGTTGTGGCATTGAATAACGACTTAAAAAAATTATAATAACTTGTTTGAGCTTGTCAAAGATATTATTTCAGGAGCATTAAATGTTGGAACAAACTTTGTGGACTCTTCAGTGGCCGGGGGGGACGGCTCTCTCGTTGGTATCCCGGAAGACGGCCCGAACTTCACCGCGGCCTTGAAGGGCAAGGTGCGGGTTGAGTTGTTGCAGACAGAGGCCTGAGAACAGCACTATGATTCTTTCCAGCTTTTCTCCTATTCTTTACCGCTCGATTTTTATCCCCCCTTTGTAGAGGTCTGTACGTTGAATTATTATCCAGTATGTTTAAATATTGCGGGTCGTTCGTGTCTAATTATTGGCGGTGGCCGGGTGGCGGAACGTAAAGCCGGAGGGCTCCTGGACTGCGGGGCCGAGGTCTGTGTCATCAGTCCGCTTTTGAGCCCTGGCCTGCGCCTGCTTTATGACCAGGGGGCTATCAGCTGGCGGCGGCGCGGCTATGAAATTGATGATGTGCGGGGGGCCTTCCTGGTGATGGCCGCCACCGATGACCATGATGTGCAGGATATGGTCGTGGCTGACTGCGGCCGGCATAATATTCCGCTCAATGTGGCTGACGTGCCGGATAAATGCAATTTTATTCTACCGGCCCTGGTACGCCGGGGCAGTCTTTCAATTGCCATTTCTACCTCTGGTAAGAGTCCGGCCCTGGCCAGGGATCTTAAAGAGCGTTTTCGGGAGGAGATTGGGGTTGAGTTTGAGCTTTTGAATGATATGATGGGCCTGCTGCGTGCGGAGGTCATGGGCCGGGGGCTGGGACAGAAACAAAATGAGTCCCTGTTCCGAGAAATATTGGCTGTTAGGCCGGCAGCCTGGATTAAGAAACATAATTGGCCGCCCATCCAGGCCCATCTTGAGAAAGTGTTGGGAACCCTGCCTGATTCACTTATGAGTGAGCTGCGTGAACTTGTGGAGAGCGGTGTGCCAAGAGGCTGCCCTGCGCCGCCGCGGTAGTTAATTTGCCTTGTTCCAGAGACTTTTCATGTTCAAAACGAGTTCCCTGTCTCGTCAGGGGTGCAGTGAAAACCGTCCATGGGCGTTAATTGAGATTATTGGAGTTTATTATGGCCTTATTGTTTAATTTGACCTTCCTGGTTTATATTGTGGCCGCTGTTTTCTATGTGATTTATTTCATTAATCAGAAGAGGGACATCAGAACCATGGCCCATCTGATTTTCGTCGGCGGCGGTCTGCTGCATACCGCCGCCCTGGTGGCCCGTTATCTGACCGACGGCCACACGCCCATTACCAATATGCATGAGGCAGTCTCCTTTTTCGCCTGGTCTATGACTTGGGGATTTCTGATTTTTCGTTGGCGTTATAAGGTCAAGAATTTTGGTACATTTGTCTCTATTCTTGTTGTTTTGTTAATGACGGTGTCTGCCGTTTCTTCGCAGGAAGTTATCCCTCTGCCGCCGGCTCTGCGCAGTAATTGGCTGCCCATTCACGCCTCCATCGCCCTGATGGCGGATGCCTTTCTGGCCATGGGCTTTTGCGGCGGAGTGATGTATCTCCTGCAGGAGAATGAAATCAAGTCCCGCCGTTTTGGGATATTTTATGAACGACTGCCGTCCTTAGAAGCCCTGGATAATCTTAATCATCATTGTCTCACTGTTGGATTTCCCCTTCTCACCCTTGGTATTATAACTGGTTCCATCTGGGCCAGACAGGCCTGGGGCACCTATTGGCAATGGGATCCCAAAGAGACCTGGTCTCTGATTACCTGGTTTATTTACGCCGCTCTTCTACATTTTCGGTTTACCTTGGGCTGGCGGCGGAGGCGGGCGGCAATTATCTCGATAATTGGTTTTGGCGCTGCCCTCTTCACTCTCTGGGGAGTATCATATTTGCTTGGGGGGCTGCATTCCTATGTTGGCTGATAATTTAATGATTATCGGGGTTAACCATAAGGTCGCTCCGGTGGAAATCCGTGAAAAACTGGCCCATACTGGTGATTGTGAGAACCCGGTTGTGACCTTGAAAAATTTGTTCGGCTGTAATGAAGGCTGTTTTCTCGGGACATGTAACCGGGTGGAGGTTATTTGTGCCGGGGACGGCTCCGACGAACTGGCTATGGCGGTGCGTCATATGCTGTTTTCCCGTAGTAATCTCTCTGATACCGAGGCCTTGCAATACAGTTATACCTACAGGGGACAGGAGGCCATTCTGCATCTCTTCCAGGTGGCGGCCAGCCTCGATTCCATGATCATCGGTGAGCCGCAGATACTTGGACAACTCAAGAAGGCCTATCGGGAGGCCGTGGAAAATAAAGGGGTCGGCACCATCCTTAATAAGTTTATCAATAAATCTTTTTCCGTTGCTAAACGGGTAAGGACGGAGACCAATATCGGCAGTAACGCGGTATCCATCAGCTTTGCTGCCGTGCAATTGGCCAAGAAAATTTTCGGCAGCCTGGAATATAAACGGGTTATGCTCGTTGGAGCTGGGGAGATGGCGGAGCTGGCCGCGGAGCATCTCCTGGCTCAGGGTGTTGAAGAGGTGATAGTGGCCAACCGAACCCTGGCCAATGCCGTGAAGCTGGCCCGGCAGTTCAAGGGGCGAGCCGTACCGCTTGACGACCTGGTTGATGAACTGAAGAATATTGATATTCTCATCAGTTCCACCGGGGCCAGGGGCCTGGTTCTGCGCCGGGAGGAGGTTAAACCGATTATGCGCCAGCGCATGAACAGCCCCCTCTTTTTGATTGATATTGCCGTGCCCCGCGACCTCGATCCGGCATTAAATAACCTCGACAATGTCTATCTCTATGACATTGACAACCTCACCGATGTGGTGGAGGTCAATAAGTCGACCCGTGAGAAGGAGGCGGATCGGGCTGGGCGTATCGTTCAAGAAGAGGCAATTAAATTCGCCTCCTGGCTGGAGAGCCTGGCTGTAAAGCCCACCATCGTCGATCTTCGTGATAAGATAGAAGCCATAAGGTGGGCAGAACTTGAGCGCACGATGCCGCGCTTGAGCGCCTTGACCCCTGAACAGCGGCAGACTGTGGAGGTGATGATGACCTCGGTGGTCAACAAAATACTTCATCACCCAACTCTTTTTCTGAAGGCGGACAAAAGCTCATGTGTGCAGCAGGAAAGAATCAATCTGGTGCGTGAGATGTTCGATCTTTAGTTAATAAATTATTTTCTTGAATTTTGTGATAATTGTTATTAATCTTATTATATAAGAATAATTCTCAAACAGAGGCAAGCCAATGTTATCAGATACCCCAATGAGAATGACCCGGCAGAGAAAAGTTATCCTCAAACGACTGCGTTCAGTAACCAGTCATCCTACTGCTGATGAAATGTATGAGATGGTGAGGCAGGATTTACCCAAGATAAGTTTGGGAACCGTTTACAGGAATCTTGAGCTTATGTCGGAAGAGGGCGTAGTTTTGAAGATTGATGTCGGCGGCAGTAAGAAGAGGTTTGATGGAAATACCTCTACCCATTATCATCTGCGCTGTCTAAGTTGCGGCCGGGTTGATGATCTGCATATGGAACCTGTCCAGGGGGTTGAAAGCCAGGCCGCCGCCCTGAGTGGTTACCGGGTCATGACCCATAGTCTTGAAGTCCGCGGTCTGTGCCCGGCCTGCGGGAACAAAAGATAATAAAAGTCAATAAAATACTGGTATTAAGTTGTAGATTTTTGTAGTCTTAGGTAGACTTAGAATTGTAATTGCGAAGATGGTTTAGGTGTTTAACTAAATATTAAAAGGCAAGGAGGATGAAATGGCAAGTGTCAAGGGATCAAAGACGGAAAAGAATATTTTGACGGCTTTTGCCGGTGAATCACAGGCCCGTAATCGTTATAGTTATTTCTCTAAGGCGGCTAAGAAAGAGGGATATGTTCAGATCGCGGCGATTTTTGAAGAGACCGCTGAGCAGGAGAGGGCTCACGCCAAGCGGCTGTTTAAATTTCTTGAGGGCGGGGAGGTGGAGATCAGCGCCGCTTATCCGGCCGGAGTGATTGGTACTACCCTGGAGAATCTCAAGGACTCGGCTGCCGGAGAGCATTTTGAGCAGAGTTCTATGTATCCCGATTTTGCCAAGGTCGCGGAAGAGGAAGGTTTTGGCGCTATCGCCGCGGCCTTTAAATCCATTGCCGTGGCTGAACGGCAGCATGAGCGGCGTTATCTGGCTCTGGCGGCCAATATTGAGGCCGGCCGGGTGTTTAAACGTGATGAGGAGGCCTCCTGGGTCTGTAAAAAGTGTGGTTATGTCCATAAGGGCAAAGAGGCCCCCGGGGTTTGTCCTGCCTGCCAGCATCCCCAGGCCTATTATGAACTTTTGGCCGAGAACTGGTAGACCATGGGACTGGGGCTTAAGAAAAGCTGAAATCACTTGTGGCCGCCGGACTATATAGGGATCTGGCGGCGGTAATTCCAGAAATAAAGGGAGAACGAAATGACTGAGAAATTACAGGTGTATAAATGTGCGGTCTGCGGCAATGTTGTTGAGGTCTTACATGCCGGGGCCGGAGAGTTGGTCTGTTGTGGTAAGCCCATGAATCTTATGGCTGAGAACACCACGGATGCCGCTAGGGAGAAGCATGTTCCGGTGATTGAAAAGACTGCCGAGGGCTTCCTGATTAAAATCGGCGCTGCGGCCCATCCCATGGAAGAAAAACATTATATTGAATTTATCGAATTAATCGCCGGCGGCCGGGTTTTCCGCCAGGAGCTGAAGCCTGGTGATGCGCCGGAGGCCTCCTTTGTCACCAGTGCCGCTGAGGTCAGCGCCCGGGCCTTCTGTAATCTGCACGGCCTGTGGAGGGCTTGACCCATGTTCAGTGAAAGAATGTCTAAGGCTATGGCCGGGCAGGTCAACGCCGAATATTACTCTGCCTACCTCTATCTTTCCATGAACTCCTACCTTCATTCCATTAATCTGTCTGGTATGGCCAATTGGATGAATATGCAGACCCAGGAGGAGTTGTTTCATGGTATCAAGATGTATAATTTTATCCTGGAACGCGGCGGCCGGGTTATTCTGGACAAGATTGATCAGCCGCCCAGCGCCTGGGATTCGCCGCTGGCGGTTTTTGAAAACGCCTATGCCCATGAGCAGAAGGTCACCGGACTGATTAATGATTTGGTGGATCTGGCCCAGGAGGAACGGGATCACGCCACCAATATCTTTCTGCAATGGTTTATCAGCGAGCAGGTGGAGGAGGAGGCCAATGCCAGCGGTATTGTGCATAAACTGCGGTTAATCGGCAACGATGCCGGCGGTCTCTTTGCTCTGGATCAGGAGCTGGGCAGCCGGGTATTCACCATACCTGCCGGTGAGTAAGGAATTTCAGCTTTTAAAGGTAGAATCGGCTGGGCGGGGCGTGGTTTTAAGTTCCGCCTGGTGTGATTATATAAAGGAGTGGCAATGGGAGTTACAGAAATAAAGGATAAAGTTTACTGGGTGGGGGCTGTGGACTGGGATATCAGGGACTTTCATGGTTATTCCACCTATAAGGGCACGACCTATAACGCCTATCTCGCCATGGACGAGAAGATTACCCTTTTTGATACGGTGAAGAGTAATTTTAAGGATGAGCTGCTCTATCATATCAGCGAGGTGGTGGAACCGGAGAAGATTGACTACATCGTGGTCAACCATGTGGAAATGGATCATACCGGCTGTCTGCCGGAGATTATTGAACTGGTAAAGCCTGAAAAAATATTTTGCTCGCCCATGGGAGAGAAGGTGATTAAATCACATTTCCACCATGATGACTGGCCCTTGGTCGTGGTCAAGAGCGGTGACAGTATCAGCCTCGGTAAGAAGACGGTCTCCTTTTTGGAAACCAAGATGCTGCATTGGCCGGACAGCATGTTCTCCTACATCAAGGAGGATAAACTGCTAATCTCAAGTGATGCCTTTGGCCAGCATATTGCCAGTACGGAGCGTTTTGTTGATGAAATAGAATTGGGTGAGGTCTTGCGGCACGCGGCCAAATATTACGCCAATATTCTCCATCTCTTCTCCCCCAATATTCAGAAGCTCTTGGCCACAGTGGCTGAATTAAAGCTCGATATTGACATGATTGCCCCTGATCACGGCCTGATCTGGCGCGGCAATCCCGCCGATATACTAACGGCCTATGACCGTTGGAGCAGGCGGGAGACCAAGGACAAGGTTCTGGTAGTCTATGACTCAATGTGGAAGAGTACGGCCAAGATGGCCCTGGCCATCGGCGGCGCGATTTCTCGGCAGGGGGTGGATGTCAAGATGTATAATCTGGCCGTAAACCATCGCAGTGACATAATGACCGAGGTTCTTGACAGCCGGGCCCTGATCTTTGGCTCTCCAACCTTAAATAACGGTATTCTGCCGAGAATGGCCGATTTCCTCTGTTATTTAAAGGGGCTGCGGCCCAAGGGTAAACTGGGGGCCGCCTTTGGCTCCTTCGGCTGGAGCGGCGAGGCCGTGAAGCATATGAACAGCGCCATGGAGGAGATGGGCATTGAGCTGATTGATCCTGGTATGCGGGTGAAGAATGTTCCCACTGTTGATGACTTTGATCAATGCAAGGCCCTGGGGGCTAAAATCGCTCAGGCCGTACTGAAAGGGAGCTGAAAAGGGCTGCTATGCGCTTGCGGGCCCTGAATAAGCATGTGGCCGCCGTTCTGCGGGAGCTGCCCTTTGCCGAGGCCATGACTCGCCTTGAGGCGGAGGAAGTGCCCAAGCGCCTGTTGAAGCCTCTCTTTTCCTGTCTCTGCAATGCTGACGAACAGGTTAAATGGTTCGCGGTAAGCGCCATGGGCCGGGCGGTTACCGCCCTGGCAGTTAGGGAGCTGGAGGATGCCAGGGTGGTTATGCGCCGCTTTATGTGGATGTTAAATGATGAATCCGGCGGTATTGGCTGGGGTGTCCCGGAGGCCATGGGTGAGGTAATGGCCTGTGAGCCTGATATGGCTAAGGAATATGGTCATATCCTGGTAGCCTTTATGCGGGAGGACGGTTTTTTCCTGGAGCTGGAGGCCCTGCAGCGGGGTCTGATGTGGGGCCTGGGCCGGATGGCCGCGGTCGGCGGCGATAATCTGCGCCTGCTCTTAAAACACGAGGCCGATAATTACATCCTGCCCTATCTGCAGTCGGCCGACGCGGTGGTTCGCGGCCTGGCCGCCCGAGCCGCCGGTCTTTTCGGCCGCCCGGCGGCTCAGGATTATCTGCGAGCCCTGCTTAACGACAGGGCTGAATTTCCCCTTTATGATAACGGCCGGTTCCGGCCCGTCTCAGTAGGTCTTCTGGCAGCCCAGGCTCTGCGCCGGAATGTGTCGCAGAGCTAACTGTCACCTACCCCTATTTCTTCTGAAAGTCGATCTCACTATCGGCCGGCAGCATGGTCGGATCAATCTCAATATTGATGGCCGCTCCATAGTGTTTTTCCAGTTCTGCCAGCT
>CAZSOB010000023.1:0-12901 GCA_964608155.1 uncultured Desulfobulbia bacterium | reverse complement strand
CAAATCCCTTTTAGGAAATTGTTTCAAGCTTTTCGGCACAGAAGGGCGAAATTCTACAAAATACCGCATATGTTAAAGTCCCAGTTGCCTCCAAACTTCTTTGCCAAAGATATTCTCACCAGGTTCCGCGAGAGCTTTTTTCGCATCTTCAATGTCAAGATGGTCTTCAATCTGTTGAAGCAATTCAAGCTCACCTATAGAAACCAAAGCGGCAATTTCTTGTCCTCTCCGGGTCAAGACAACAGGTTCTTTGCCGTAAGCAACTTTGTTAACAATATCAGCAAAATTTTTTCTGGCATCTGCGGTAGAAATCGTTGTGGTCATACGTCACCTCCCCTATTGTACATTGTGTTCATATTGTACAGCAGGTACTTATTGGTGTCAACAACGAGAAAAACGTTGGAGGGACGTTATGTTCTAAATTGCCTTTCCGGAACAGTCTGTCGTCATTCCATCTTTTTCAAATCAAGCAACTGCCTTTTCAATGTAGGACACAACGTCCCCAAAGATGCAACGTCCCCAAAGATGCCTTTTTGTCCCCCTTTTTTGGGTAGGGGCACCCCTTGTGGGTACCCTTGATTGCGGTTGCAAATTAATTTTTTGGGCATCATCATTAAGGGCACCCACAAGGGGTGCCCCTACGGGGGGGCGTCTACCATATGGAAACGATTGGGGATGTTTCGGGGGCATTGGAATAAACAGGGAGACAAACCATGATTTATGGCTTGGTAAATACTCTTTACAGGTTGGGTTGAATGTTTTTGGAAGCCCAGCATTAGATGATAAGCCTGTTTATTACTCAGGGTTTCACAAAAAACGGCTCAACGCCAACCTACTAACTTTTAATCATCAAAATCACCCGCGGGGCCGCTATTTACCACCAACCCCGCCGCCCGTTCCCGAATCTTTTCTTCCGACCAATCCGCAATATCGGCAACAGGCCCGGATTTACTGCCCAGGTCA
The DNA here is from genome assembly GCA_964608155.1 of uncultured Desulfobulbia bacterium. Classification (GTDB taxonomy): domain Bacteria; phylum Desulfobacterota; class Desulfobulbia; order Desulfobulbales; family VMSU01; genus JAADIV01. Next base: position 11,938 of record CAZSOB010000023.1, on the reverse strand, counting down.
TAAGAACCGGCTTTTAATATCTCTGCTATGGCGAGGGGAGCGCTGTCTCCGGCATTAAAAACCTCGATTAATAAATTATAGACAAAATCCTCCACCCGTTGCACCATGCGCTCCCGCACCTCCTGCGGCTGGCCCATGAGTCTGGGTTCAAAGGGCAGATTCAGCTTCTTGAAATTACCGCCCTTCCAGCCCTGCCGCTCAGCGTAGGCCAGCATCTCCGCCCACACCTCCTCCTTCATCCCTTCGCCCTTGACCTTAATGAAGTTGCCGTCATCGTCAAGAATGGCGTTGCCGTAATCATTGACCTCAAGCCCCCAGGAGACCATCTGCAGGGCAGTGGCCACATTGGCCTTGGTGGTATGGGTTCGGGCGGCAATACTCCTAAGCCGCGCACTGGAATTACCAGAAGTGCCATGCTGAGCTCCTGAGACCTTAAAAGGCATTAGATGCTTATGAATTTCAGCCGTGAGTTCCACCTGAATTCCATCGCCGGCGGCCTCAAGGCCGTGGGTGGTACCATTATTCAAGGCAATCCAGTCGGCAAAAATACCATGGGCGTTTAAACCCTCAATCAAAAATCTGGCGTCATCCACCGTGGACAGCCCCTCGGTGCCCTTTATTTCCCCCACCTCGGTCTCCAGCCCGGCCCAGGATGGTATATATTTATTCAGGGCGATATTGGCCAGCAGGTTCTCATCATCGGCCATATGGGAGGCGTCAATGGCAATGGAGGTAATACCGGCTTCAAAGAGGGTGGGGATCTCCTCTCTGGCAAAAGCCACATCCTCCGGCTTTTTAATCCCGTAATGGTCGGCATGCACCGCCACTGGCACCGTAATCCCCAGTTCATTGCAGGCGGCGTCAATCTGGCGGGCCATGTTCCAGTAATTGGTGGCGCAATAGGCATTGGCTCCGCCCTCGGAGCGGGCAATCTCGATTATCACACAGGCATTGGCCCGCTGCGCCGCCCGCAGCACCCCGCGAATAATAAAATTATTACGGCCGTTGGCGGCAATGGTCATGGCCTGGCCCTTGGCGGTCATGGCCCGGTCAATTACCTTGCCGCTCACTAACAGGGCTCTGGAATTGGGAAATAATTTAACAATATTGGGCGGCCTGCCCACCGTCAGCGCCTTATCAAAATCAGACATAATTTCCTCCTTATTTATTGAACCTTAACAGTTACCCATGAATTTACTAAAAATCCATTCTAAAACAATATATATCATCCTCAAGATGCTGGGTGACCTTAAAACCTGATTTATTAAAGATACTCTGCATCCTGCGGTTATCCCGCAGCACCTCGGCGGTGAAACCGGCAATACCGCTCTGGCGGGCGATAACCACCAGCCGCCTGAAGAGCATCAGGCCTATTCCTCGCCCCTGCCAGTCATCACGCACCACAAAGGCCACTTCAGCCCGGTTGGAAGCCTCATCCAGAAAATAACGGCCCACCCCGATTATATCCTCACCATGGGCCTCCGGTGTGGTGGCAACAATGGTAACATTCTTCCGGTGATCCACATAGACGAAATCCAGAATCTGTTTGGTACCAAACTGCTTGCTGTGGGTCATATAACGGTAATAAAGGGTTTCCTGACTCAGGGCGTAAACCAGATTTTTAATGCCCTGCTCATCGGTGGGCCTGATGGGCCGCAGGGTAATCTGCACCCCGTCATCAAGGCAGATTACCTTCTGCTTACGGGCGGGGGTAACCACAAAACCACCCTCCACATCGGCATGCTCCCGGCGGATAAGACTGGCGTCAATGGCCTCTTTGAACAAACGCTCCCTGAAATCGGGATGGGCAATACTGATCAGGGCCAGAACCCTGTCCTGCACCGTCTTGCCGTGCAGATAGGCCACCCCGTATTCAGTGACCACATAATGCACGTCACCCCGGGTGATTCCCACCCCGGCCCCGGGGCTTAAACGGCAGACGATACGGGATTTGCCCTTCTCATCAAGAGCCGAGATGACAATAATGGGCTTACCGCCCTTGGAACGGGCCGCCCCCCGGTTAAAATCTATCTGGCCGCCAATCCCCGAATAAAACTTGCCACCGCTGGAATCCGTACAGACCTGGCCGGTGAGATCCACCTCCATGCCGCTGTTAATGGACACCATCTTCTCGTTGCGGCTGATAACATAGGGATCATTAACATAATCCGAGGGCCGGAATGAAAAGAGGGGATTGGCATCCACCAGGTCATAAAGCCGCTTGGTTCCCATACAGAAAGAGGCCACTATCCTGCCCCGGTCAATGGTCTTGCGGCGGCCGGAGACCGCTCCGGATTTCACCAGATCAATGATGGAATCGGTGAGCATCTCGGTATGAATGCCTAAGTCACGTTTATCCTTTAAAAAATTCATCACCGCCGGCGGAATCCGGCCGATACCGGGAATACGGCCCATACCGAACTGAATGGTGGAACCGTCCTCAATGAGGGCGGCAATATGCCGGGCGATGGTCTCCGTGGCCATATGCACCGCCTGTGAGGCCCGTTCCAGAAGCGGGGTATCAACGGGTACCAGAATATCAAGGTCATTAACATCCAGCAGGGTATCGCCCAGGGTATAAGGCATACGCTCATTGACCATGGCAATAACAAGGGAGGCATTCTCGGCCGCGCTCTTGACTATATCAACGGAGATCCCCATACTGACCCGGCCGTGGATGTCAGGCGGTGTTACCTGAATCAGAGCGGTATCAATGGGCAGCTGACCGGACTTAAAGAGACCGGGCAGCTCCGAGAGTATAACCGGGGTATAATCACCCAGACCCCGCTGAATCTGCCCCCGGACATTATGACCGATAAAGAAGCTGTTGACCCGGAAACAGTCGGCCAGCTCCGGAGCGGCGTAGGCGGCAGAGCCCTTGGTAAGCCAATGGATAATCTCCAGATCAATTAATTCATCAGCCCGTCTGGTAAGGGCCTGAACCAGGGCCTCAGGCTCGGCGCATCCGGTACCGATGAATATCCTCTGGCCGGGGCCGATATGAGATACCGCCCCCTCGATGGACTCAATCATGGTTGAGTAACGCTGCTGCCAGTCAGCATCAAATTCTATCTGCTGTTTTGAGTTCATAAATTTTATCAGCGTTTCTTCAAGGTGATACCGGCGTTTATAACCACCGGTTCGGAACAGGATTCATTAATTATCAGGGGGTTAATCTCCAGATCGCTGATCTCAGGGAAATCCGTCGCCAGCTGGCTGATCTTCTGCAGAACGCAGGCGACAGCGGCCAGATCAATCTGTTTCCGGCTCCGGCCGCTCACAAGGGTCTGATAAGACTTAGTACTGGTAAGCATCTGCATGGCCTCATCAAAGGTGATGGGAGCCAGATAGAAGGCCACATCCTTTAAGACCTCCATGAAGATACCGCCCAGCCCGAACATCAACAGGGGGCCAAACTGGGGATCACGATGCATGCCGACAATAACCTCCAGCCCCGGCTCCTGCATCTTCTCAACATAAACCCCCACCAGCCTCGCGCCGGGAACCTGCTGACGGCCCCGGAGCAGCAGCAGGTCATAGGCGTCAAGCACCTCCTGGCGGTTGCTCAAGCTTAGACGCAGACCGCTGCATTCCTCTTTGTGAATAATATCCGGCGAACTGATTTTCATGGCCACCGGATAGCCCAGGCGACTGGCCGCTTCCACCGCCTCATCGGCGTTCAAGGTCAGGCAGCCCTCCGGAATCTGAAAATCATAGGCCTGTAAAATATCCTTGGCCAGGCCCTCGGCAATAAAAACACGACCAGCCCGCAGGCGGCGGGCAATAATACGCTCCACCCGGCGGCGATTAACCGGAAAATGGGTAACCACCCGCGCCGGCCGCTGCCGCCAGGCCTGATAATCACACATGGCCGCCAAAACGCTCACCGCCTGTTCAGAGGAGTTATAGGCCGGAACCCCGCCCTCCCGCAGAAGGCGGCGGATACCCTTTTTATGGCCGCCAAGAAAAGCAACGAGGAGCGGTTTACCCCCCTTAACAGCCCTGATAACCGCCTGAGCAGTCTCCCGGGGCCGGGAATTGGCTCTATCCGCCATAATAATGAGCAGGGCGTCAATATTGGGCGAAGCCATGGCCGCCTTGATGGCGGTCTCATAACGATCAGGCCCCGCGTCCGCCAGCAGATCAAGGGGATTATAAACAGTGGCGGCAGCCGGCAGCCACTCCTCCAGTTCCACGGCCCTGGCGGGATCCACATAGGCGGGCAGCAGCGCGACCCGGACAAGGGAGTCCACAGCCATTATACCCGGCCCGCCGGCATTGGTAATTACCAGCACCCGGCGGCCCGCCGGCAGGGGCTGCATGGAAAAGGCCATGGTATAATCCAGCAGGGCGCTGAAACTTTCCGCCCGGATAATTCCGGCCCGTTTAAAGGCCGCCCCATAGGCGGTATCCTCGCTTATCACCTCGCCACTATGCACGGCCGCGGCCCGGCATCCGGCGGCAGTTACGGCTGATTTCAGAATAATAACCGGTTTCTGGTTCGAGGCCTCCTCGGCCGCCTTGACAAAATCATCACCGGAACTGATGTTTTCCAGATAGGCGGCAATGAGTTTGCTGTCACCATCACGCCCCAGGGCCCGCAGCATGTCTATCTCCGACAACTGGGCCTTGTTACCGAGACTGACCACCTTGGCTACCCCGAAATCACCGGCCGCCATGCGCTCCAGAAAAGCGGCGCAGATGGCGCTGGACTGCGAGATCATGGAGATACCGCCCCTTTTGGGCATAGCCGCTCCATGGAGAATATTCAACCGGTGGCCGGTATTGATCAGCCCCAGGCAGTTAGGCCCCAGAAGGCTTATCTGCCGCAGGGTACATATCTCGGCGATTTTTTCTTCCAGCTCGGCGCCCCTGACATCAACCTCCTTAAAACCGGTGGAGTTTATAATAACAGCGCCGGCCCCGGCGGCGATGGAATCATGCACCGCCTGCAATACCTGAGACTGAGAAACAATAATTATCGCCAGATCTATCTTATCTTCGGCTTGACGCAGATTGCTGAGGCAGGGCAGGCCCATAATCTCTTCAGCACGGGGATTAACCGGGACAATCTTACCGGCAAAGCCGCCCTTTTTGAGATTCCGGAGTATAACATTACCGAATTTACCGGGCCGCCGTGAGGCGCCGATAACGGCAATGGCCTGAGGAGTGAACAAAGACCTGAGCATAACCATAACCTAAAGACCTTGATTTTCCAGGGTGAAGCCGGCCGATTCCAGGGCCTGGCGCACGGCGTGCAGATTAAAGGTGTTGACCCGGAGATAAATAACGGCGGCGCCCCCGGACTCAACCGCGGTACCGCCCTGTTCATCACGCCTTCTGCTGATCCGGCTGAAATGAATATCGTGTTCCTCAAGAGCCCGGACAAGGCGGCTCAAGGGCCGGGGCCAGCCGTCATCACGGACGCTGATAAGGGCGGAGCCCTTTTCCCCCAGACCAAAGAGCTGCCGATAGGCCTGCAGCAGATCACGGGTGGAGAATATGCCCGCCAGCCGTCCGCTGTCACTCAATACCGGCAGCGCCCCCACCTTTTTACGATCAAGCAGCAGCAGGGCGTCATCAAGGGTGGAAAGCGGAGTTAGAGTAACAATATCCCGGCTCATAATCCGGCTGACCGGCTGATCCGCCACCTTGAGCTGTTCCGGAGTCAAGGCCTGAGCAGCCGTTAAAATCGAAGGGCAGGCGGAGCGTAAATCCCGATCAGTCACCATCCCCAGCAACCGGGAGCCGTTATCGACAATGGGCAGATGGCGGCAATTAGTTTCAACCAGAAGTTCAGACGCTCTGGCAATGGAGGTCTCCGGCCCGGCAGCGCATGGATTCACCGTCATATATTTTTTAATATACATTACCCTTCCTCACCGTTTTATCATTAACCATTTGTTTTCATTCGCTGTCCGCCTTCGATGCCGGAGGTTCATTTTCTCTTTTATCATAGGCCAGTCCGGCAAGATATGACTCAACACTCAGCGCCAGAGCCTGAGGATTATAGCCGCCTTCCAGAATACTCAACACCCGGCCGCCGCAGAACTGCCCGGCCCATTTTCTTATCCAGCCGCCAAGACGGCTGTAAAGAATGGTGGAATAATCCAGCCCGGACATATCATCCAGTCCGTGGGCGTCAAATCCGGCGGCAATAATCAAGGCCTCGGGCCGGAAACGTTCCAGAGCCGGGCCTATCTTCCCCTTCACCGCCTCTAAAACCATGTCATCTCCGGCCCCCGGCGGCAGCGGAATATTAAGAGTAGCGCCCCTGCCGCCGTCAAGTCCCCGCTCCTCGGCGTAACCGCTGCCGGGAAAGCTATAGGTGGGATGCTCATGGATACTGGCATAAAAGACGGCGGACGAGGTCTCAAAAGCGGCCTGAATACCGTTACCGTGATGAGCGTCAAAGTCCAGAATAAATATACGCTGCCGGCCGTAAAACTGCCGCCAGTAATTAACGGCTATGGCAATATTATTAAGAAAGCAGAATCCCAGGGCCATGGCCCGTTCAGCATGATGGCCCGGCGGCCTCACCGGACAGAAGACCAGTTTTTCCGCCCCCTCCTCCAGCAGATCAACCCCGGCCAGCCCGGCTCCCGCCGCCATAACGGCGCTGTCAAAGGAATCAAAACATATTTGGTTATCCGAGTGGCCAAGCCAGGTATGCCCGGCCAGCACCGCCTCCTCAAAGCGAAAGAGATAACTCTCGTCATGGACAGCAATGAGCCACTTCCTCGCCGCCGGCCGCGGCTCGACCCATTTGAGACAAGAGGCGAGAGGCCCTAAATTCAGCCGTTCTCTGATGGCCCGCACCCGTTCCGGAGTTTCGGGGTGAGTACCACCGCCGGTATCGTGATTATCACAGGCAGGGCTGTCAATTATGATAATTTTCTGAAATTCTGGCATCATTATCCTAACCAGGTTAAAGCGGAACTATGCTGATCGAAAGCGGCAATTAGACACAAGGGCCTTTAAGTATCAATAATTACCTGCCGATACTCTTTTAAAATCCGCAGACAACCTGCTAAACGTAGGATACCCTTCTCGTTATCCTTCTGCTCGTAATACATCTGCCCCAGCTCCAGGGATTCAATCATCTTATTCAGCATAATTCCGGCGGCGGCCGGGCGCTTAGCCGTTAGAGAATCTATAAATCCCTCAGCATCCGCTATATTATTAATTTTCATCCCGCTCTCTCCAATGAATTTTGCGCCAGCAACCTGAAGTTACAAAAAGAAATCAAGTTAGTGGCCAGATTATCCGAAAAGAACAATAAGGCAAAGTGATAAAATATCAAAAGGAGAAAATCATGCGCGTAAATACCTATCAGCCGCCTCCCCCGCCGCCGTTAGTGTCCTCAAAAGAGGCAGATTACAGCCGCCTGTTTGCCCAAAGACAGGAAGCCGTAATAAACATTACAACCGATGAAGGTGATAAAATAAGCATCAGCACCACCCTTGCCAGCCGCAGCCGGACAAAAATGCGGGAGAACAGCAACGGCCTGGAGCTGCTGACCTCGAAGCTCTCCGGCACTCAGCAGAGCATACAGGTTCAGGGCGATCTGAATCCCGCTGAACTTGCCGACCTGGGACGGCTGTTAGATGATTTAAGCTCCATTGCCAGTGATTTTTTCAAAGGTGATACCCAAAAGGCGGTATCCGAAGCCATGAATCTCGGCGATATGGGCTCCCTGAACAGAGTGGAGGCCTCCTTCACCAGCACCACGGCTACGGCTTCCCGCCTGACTTATCATCCCATGCCGGGCACGGCGGCTGGTTTCAGCGGGCTGCTCGCGGAGCATAAAACAGAATCCGGCCGGGATCAACTCGGAGCCTCACTCTCCGATATCCTGCAGGCCCAATGGCGGCAATTTGCGAGATATCTTGACAAAGGGGCAGCCGCCGTCTCCAGAAGCGGCAAAAACCGCCATGAACCGCTCTCCGAGCCGGCAATAAATAAAACCAGAGGCCGCCATAACAGACCTGACCCAGCTGAGACCATGATGAGCCGGGCCCGAGAGATGATGACCCGGCTGCCCCACCTGACCCCCTTAGTGCCGGCGGTGGGCGATTTGGCCATCAACAGGGCGGCGGCCGGACACGACAACAGCGTTATTACTCCGGCCTTAATAAACGGTATACGTCATAATTTTCATGATGCCTTTCGGAGCTGGATGCTGTAGATTTCCCCTATGTGGAAATCCAAGGACATATATTATATCTCGGACAGCACCGGCATTCTGGCCATCAACCTGGGTCAGGCCCTGCTCTGCCAGTTTCCGGAGGTCAATTTTCATGAAGAGAAGTTTCCCTTTATCAACACCACAGCCGCGGCCCGCAGCACCCTGAATTATATCCTAAAGCAGTCCGGCGGCCGGCGGCCGCTGATTTTCAGCACCCTCGTTGACCCCCAAATCCGCCAGATATTCGATCATCCCCAGGTAGAGCTTTTTGATGTCTGCGAGGTATTTTTAAACCGCCTGGAAGAATGCCTCGAAGCCAGGGCCATTATGATGCCCGGTTTCGCCCGCCAGGCAGATAACGTCAGCATGGCCCGCCGGGCCGAGGCCATTAATTATTGCCTCAGCCATGACGACGGCACCAAATTAGATGAGTATGACGAAGCCGAAGTCATCCTCCTCGGGGTATCCAGAGCCGGCAAAACCCCGGTAAGCGTCTATCTCGCCACTCAAATGGGCCTCAAATCCGCCAATTATCCCCTTACCAATTCCGACTTGGACAGCTACAACCTGCCCGATGCCATCCGCCGCAACCGCAAACATGCGGTGGGGCTGACCACCAGCCCGGAACTTCTGCAGAGCATGCGCCAGAAACGCTACCCGGACAGCAAATACGCCAGCAGGGCCTGCTGCCGCCAGGAACTGCAACAGGCCCAGCAGATTTTCATGAAATACAATCTTCCCACCATCAACACCGCCGGTAAGTCCATTGAGGAATTAGCGGCCCAGATATCCCAGGAAATCGGACTCTACCGTAAATCAAGCACCCTGTAAGCCTGCTCCAGACTTGATCTGGCCAGAATGGACGCTCAAGGATTCCACCCCGCCAACTGCCCACAAGTATCACATCCCTGAGCTCTGCAATCAATTTTTCCGGGAACCAGGATATTTTCCCCGGAAATTTAGTATTTTCCGGCTTGGCGGGCAAAACCATAAGCCCAGCCGCATCAAGGATAACCATCTGAGTTTAATAGCCATTCAGCCAATAAGCATCTCCTGATGTTTTTTGGCATATATATTGCTTTATTAAATTGCTCAATTGACAGTAAACATTCAGCTTATATATGGGGGCAGGGTTTGTTTTCATAATTTCGCCAAAAGTGGTGGCAAATCAGTGCCCGGTTAAAAACCGGCATTGATATCAATAAACTTACGAGACCAAGGAGACTGATTTTATTTTTCCGGCGTTCGATTCGGGGACAGAATGATTTTCGCAAACAAACGCGAAAAAAATTCTGTCCCCTTGGTACAGGGAAAAAACTCAATCTGTCTCCCGGCATAAAACCGCCAACCGTCCTTAACGCAAAGCTCTAACCGGACACCATTAGTTTCGCATACGATCTTTGTCGTACCGCTGGAGAAGTTACTTGTTTTCGGGCCAGTCCTCGCACATCTGCCATGAGGCAAACAAACAGAGAACAGAAAATAATGGGCAACAGCATAATAATATTGGCAGTTTTGTTTTTCATCAGCATCTCAGGCCCATCTCAGGCAACTCCATATACGGGTGCAGATATAGAACTCCACGGGACTGATTTTTCCAGCATTTCCAGCGGCCCCTATGATGATCTTACGGATCGCCAATCCGGCTGGGGAACGGCTGCAGATAATACTATTTACACCAATTGGAATTATCAATGGGTAAAGTACAGCGCTTATTTGACCCAGGGCAACTGGAATATCGGCCTCAATGCCATCAATTATGGCAACACGCTTGGCCCCTCTGACTGGTATCCTTCTTTCCATGTTTCAGCCGATTTAAACGATTCAAATATCTCTAACGCCAACAAGTTACTGTATATACCTGCCAGCTCAAGCGAAGTGAATTACGATTATTTTAACATAGACATAGACACTGCCGGATCTTACACCGTTAAATATTCCTGGACGAACGACAAATATAGTCCTTCAACAGGACAGGATGCCAATATTAAAATCATCAGCATCTTTTTCGACAATACCGCCACCGGATCCCCGGTGCCGGAACCGACATCCATGCTCCTGTTCGGTACGGGGTTAGTCGGCCTTGCCATCTTTAAAAGAAGGTATAACAATAAAGGCAGATTAATACTGCGGTCTTCCTTCAGCCATTGACAATCATTCTCTGCTTAATATCCCATTTACCCAGCCTCTTACGCCGTTACCCGCCCAAAAAAGTTAGGCTACCCTAATATTTTTATTGACACGCCCCCCATCTTACCTTACTTTATCGTAACCGTTGACAGAGACGGACAGCAAGGTGTCACAATGTGGCAACGCACAACTCAGGGAGAAAGTACAGCAATGTCGAAAATAATGATGCGCCAGATGGCCAAAAATCAAAGCGGCACTATAACCGCGGTGAAGGTGGGCGGTGAGCTGGGCCGCCGGATAAGGGAAATGGGTATCGTACCAGGTACTATAATCACCGTTCAGGGCCGGGCGCCCTTGAATGACCCTGTTGCCCTGCGGGTCATGGGCGGCACCCTGACCCTGCGTAACAACGAGGCCGATAATATTGAAATTGAGGTAGAAGATTAGATGAGCGCTGAACTCAAAATCGCCCTGGCCGGCAACCCCAATGCCGGCAAAACCACCCTCTTTAACGCCATTACCGGCGCCCGCCAGCATGTGGGGAATTACCCTGGGGTCACGGTGGAAAAAAAAGAGGGAATATATGAATGTGACGGCAAAAGGCTGAAGATAGTTGACCTGCCCGGCACCTACTCCCTGGCCGCCTATTCGGTCGAGGAGATAGTCGCCCGCAATTTCCTGCTTCAGGAACGGCCGCGGGTGGTGATTAATATTGTTGACGCCGCCAATCTGGAACGTAACCTCTACCTCTCCACCCAGTTGTTTGAAATCGGAGTGCCGGTCATCATCGCTCTTAATATGATGGATGTGGCCAAGGAACGGGGGATTGCCATTGACTGCCAAAAGTTAAGCGGTCTGCTCAATCTGCCGGTGGTGCCCATTGTCGCCCGCAAGGGTGAAGGTATAGATGAATTAATGAGGCAGACCGCCAGACTGGCGGCCCAGGAGCACGAGTGGCAGCCGGCAAACATCTCCTATGGTGAGGATATGGACGAGATTATCCTGACCATGGAGAAGAAGATCAAGGCCGCCTCCTTTCTCACCGACCTCTACCATCCCCGCTGGATCGCCCTGAAATTACTGGAGGCAGATTCCCAGCTCAGAGAGGCCGGAATGCGGGCCAATAAAGACCTGTACGAGGAACTAACCAACCAGGTAAAGAAGATCAGCAGCCACACCATGCGTACCCTGGAAACTACCCCGGAGGCCGTTATTGCCGATTATCGCTACGGTTATATCAAATCCATCCTCATGCAAGGGGTAATTTCCCATCAATACGACATCAACCGCCTTTACACCTCCGACAAAATAGACAGAATCCTGACCCAGCGTTTCATCGGCCCCCTGATTATGATAGCCGTCCTCTTCACCCTCTATCAATTCACCTTCGGCCTCAGCGCCCTGCCCATGGCCTGGGTGACTGACTTCTTCGACCTTATGGCCCGGGGCGTCAATCATTTAATGGCCGACGGCCCCCTGAAGTCCCTGCTGATCTCCGGCATCATTGCCGGGGTGGGCGGGGTTTTGAGTTTTGTACCCCTGATCATGCTCATGTTCATGGGCCTGGCCTTTCTTGAAGACTCGGGCTATCTGGCCCGGGTGGCATTCATGCTGGATCGC
>CAZSOB010000022.1:0-13168 GCA_964608155.1 uncultured Desulfobulbia bacterium | reverse complement strand
TGGCCCCCTCTCCATAAATCATTTCCGTAATCAGCGAATCAATATGGGCGAAGGCCGGTTCAATGGCGTAATTGTCTCTGGTCAGCCGGTTAAAACGCTCAATGGATGTCCGCAGGGTATCGGCAAGTTCAGGGTATATTTTTTTGATGTAATTGATGTCAAAGATATAACTGCCGTCGAGCTTTTGACCCATATCGGTGATCAATTCCAGGGCGTGGTTATTGCTTTCAAGTACCTCTTTGAAATAGCGGTAAATATCACCAAGGGGCAGTTCTTTGGCAAAACGATTATGCAGCCATTTTGTCGCTGAGCCGACCAGAGTTTTAATAATTGATGATGCGTTATCCGGAGGGTTCATGGGCTCGACGCTCTATTGTTTTTTACTGGTCAAGGCAGAGCCTTGCGGATGGACTCTTTCAAGTCTTTGATCTTGATAGGTTTTGGGAAAAAATCGTGGACATCTTCGCGTAAGGCCTCAATAGCCACGTCGAGGTTGGCGAAGGCCGTGATCATAATGACCGCGGTTTTGGGGTAGAGCTGTTTGACGGTGCGTAAGACCTCAAGACCATCAATCCCCTTCATTTTAAAATCGGTTACCACCATATCAAATTTTTTTTCTTTGAGCCGTTCCAAGGCATCGGTGCCGTTTAAAAAGCTCTCAACCTCATATCCCTCTTCCTGTTCAAGGGATAACTTCATCATATCACAAACGATTTTTTCATCATCAATAATAAGAATACTATACTTGCTCATTGGCTTCTTCCTTATATTTTTTGCTGGTCGGTAAGATAATTGTGAATGTTGTCCCCTGTCCGATTGTACTTTTTACCTTTATTCTACCCTTGTGCTTTTTGACAATACCGTAACTTACCCAGAGGCCCAATCCGGTACCGCTGTCCTCTTTGGTACTGAAGAATGGATCGAAGATATGATCCAGGAACTCCGGCGCTATGCCATTTCCGGTATCAGATATACTTATTTCTACCGAGTTCTTGTCTTTTATAAAACTGGTTTTGACGGTAAGTTCACCGCCGGAGCTCATAGACTGGGTGGCATTAATCATCATGTTGACTAATACCTGCTGGAACTGATGTTCATCAACATATATGGCCGGAAGGCTGTCCACCAAGTGGAGGCGGGTTTTTACATTCGCTACTGTCATTACATTTTGTACCAGCTCAAGCGAATGCATAAATACCTCATTCAGATCCTTTTCAGTTAGTTTTGGTTCCTTGGGCTTGGAAAAATCCAGCAGGTTTTTAATAATTTTCTGCAGACGCTCAACCTGCTCCTCAACCTGTGCCATAAAGCTTATGTGCTGCTCTTTATCCAGCTTATCGTAAACCTCGTTATAAGTCTGGGCGATTATGGCAATATTGTTTAAAGGATTATTGAGCTCATGGGCCACCCCTGCCACCAGTACCCCGATAGAGGCCAGTCTTCTCGACTGCACAATCGCCTTTTCGCGCTTACTTAACTCTTCGGCCATGGAGTTGATGGCGATAATTACCGCTCCCATTTCGTTGGCTGGCGGCTTGGCTTTTATCTTCTGGAAGTTACCCTTGGAAATCGTCTTGGTGAGGGCGACAATTCGGTGCAGGGGCTGGCGAATACTCCGCACGATAAAGAGGCTGAAACATAAGGCGAAAATCATAATAATCCATAAAGAATGCCTCATGACCATACTGGTTTTAGTTATAATATCCCAAACATGTTGACGTTCCAGAGCTGTAACATTTTCGGAGAAGTTCTTCAGCTTCTGGCCGATCAGTCTGATTTCCTTCTTGGTCCAGGCGTCCTTTTTATTATTTTTAATGCCTAAGGAAACCATCTTGGAGTAGTCCTGCAGCAGCTTTTGCATCTGCAGAAACTTCTCTCTGCCCACCGCCTTGACAATATCGCCCCGCATCTTATTTAAGGTAATGCTTGTCGCGCGGGCTTTTTGCTGAATTTCTAAGAGGCCGTCCTTGTCATTGTACAAAAAATAATTTTTTTCAAGCAGGCGCATCTCCAGAAATGAGGCGTTTAGTTTGTCGGCGATTATCGTAAATTTGAATTTTGTCGAGATCTGATTAAAGCTGAAAATCGCAAATATCCCGATTACAGCGATAAGACTAAGATTTACAAAGGTGGTGAGATAGATTTTTTTCGAAATTTTCATGGACTCTTTTTGGTTTGAAGACGAAAACGAGTTCCCAGTTTGGAAAAATCCGCCTGTTGACGATAGGCGGGGATGTACCATAAAATTCCGTCAACGGCCAACATCAGGCCGATGAGAATAAGGGTGCCGTAAAAAATTATATCCAGTCCTAAACCAAAGTAGATTATCAGACCGATACCTATACTCATAAAGGAAATGCCGGTGCGCGTAAAGGACAGGCCGGTACGGGCGCGGGCGTAAATGGTACGGTTACAGGCGGCGATGGTGCGCTGGGCGGCCAGGACATTACGTTCCCGTACCAGATGGGTACGTTCTCTGCTCGCCGGGGCGGGGTAGTAGTAGATGGTACAAAATTCGGCCAGAAAATCGCTTAAACGGCCAAGCATTGTCGGTCTGGTGCTGGTTTTAAGCTGGGGGCCATCGACAAAATGGAAGTTTTCCAGAAACAGCAGGGCGGCGCTGGTAACTTCCATCAGGGTCAGGCCCCCCGGCGGTTTAAGCCGGGACCAGTGAACCTGGAGGTAGGCTGGCAGGCCGATGATGGTCAGAATAGAGCCGATAAGCATGATGCTGCTTGACAGGCCGATGGGCGCGGTTTCCTTGTGGATGCGGGAATAGGCAAAGGTTATGGTAACCAGCGCCAGTCCGGCCCGGGTGAGTGCCAGGGCGGTTCGAGTCTTTGCCATGTCAGTTCGGTAACAGGCGAGCAGCGTCCGCCATTGGGCCATGGTATTACGCCAGAAAGCGTTATCAGTACGCTCGGTGCCGATGAGCTCACCCGGTTTGGCATTTAGAAAGTCATCGGTGAACCAGGTGATATCATCCGGCAGACAGACCTGAAATATATAAGGGGCAGAGCCGAAGTAAGTCTTCACCTTTGCGGGCAGACCGGGATCCGCCGGGTTGGTACAGGCTATAACAATCGAGCCATCCTTCTCCTTGATAATCGGGAACCAGCCTTCGGCCCGGAGTTGATCCGTTGTTATGCCGGTTGTAAGCAGCTCCGGCGGTATTGGCAGCCGTTCATCATATTCAACAAACGGGCAGTGATAATAATCGGCCAGGGCTTGCAGGAGAACCGCACGTGGCAGGCCATATTCACGCATCAATACCAGAGATAGAGGCAGATTATTGGCGGCCGCGGTTTGACTGGCAGCCTCAAAGGACTCGGCGGGAAGGGAGCCTGAGGAGACAAGAAAACTGAATGGACTCTTTTTTTGCAGGTTATTTTGTTTCACGATCGAATATTGCTTTTTTCCAGGTTCGGCATGGTACACCGTAGTCAGGAATAGTTATTTCTATGTCCGCGTTACAGTAAGGGAACTGCTGTCTCAATTTTTCCGCCGGCAGGGCACACAAGAGGCCTTCAGCGATAAGTGCCAGTCCCCCCAGCATCATGGAAATTTCATAACAATACCAGTAAACATTGGTTCTATGAAAATAAACGGCAAAGACCAAGCCGATAAAAAAGAGGGTAAGGCCGGTGCGGATATAGGAATAACCTGTCCTGATGCCGCAGGCCATGACCGTGCGCAGCCGGGCCATAAAGTTTCGGCGGTCAGCCAGAACGGTTCTTTCAAGGGCAAGTCCGGTGGTAGCCCATATGCCGGCCGCCGCCCCTTTATGTATCGGCAGGGAGCCCATCTTGATCAAGGAGTCGGGAAGCTGGCGATGAGGGAAAAAGAAATCCCAAATATTCTTTTTAGCGTTCATCCGTTTAACCGAATTGAAGCCGACTTTGGCGGTTTGGTGGCCCCGGGAATACCAATAGAGGCCTTCGGCGATCATAATTAGGCCGAGTCCGACCAGGGCTAAATCAAAAATGCGCCACAATCCGACGGGATAGGCGCGAATCAGGCCCAAGCCAAGGCCCAGAAAGGCCCCGCCAGTACGGACAAAGGCCAGCCAGGTTCTGACGTTGGCTACCCAGGTTCTCAGGCAGGCCAGGGTTGTCCGTTCCTCGGCGTAATCGGTTCGATCACTGGCCAGAAACCGGCGCCGCATAACCGGCGAGAGGCTGGACCAGTCTGCCCTGAGTTCAGCTGCGCCTGGTACTTCCGGGGTGCGGCTGAAAATTGGGTATTCCTCCTCATTTTCTACTTTGAGTACCGAGGTTCCACCGGTGGGGGTTGTGGAGGCGTAGGGGGGTAAGACGATGTTTATTTTTCTGGCCGGCAGATACTTCAGCATATTAACCACAACCATATATATTCCAAGGCTTAGCAGGGGCAATTCCAGAAACAGGGCGGCAAAGGTCTTGGTTCCCATAATGGGCGGGAAGGTGCGGATGAAAAGCAAGGCAATGGCAATAAACGAAAAACCAGTGCGTACCAGGGCCAGATTGGTTCTGCTCTTGGCCATCAGCGTCCGGTAAAGGGAGAGGAGAGAGCGGCGGCTGGCAAGGTGGGTACGCACTCTTGCCAGCGGGGTTCGGCCGGCGCAAGGCGGGAAGCCTGGGTTAAGATCCTGGTTATGTTCTATAATCCGGCGCAGGTCGGCTTGGGAAGTGACAATGAACTCGACTTCATTAACCTGGAGACTGCTCTTGATCTCTGCGGTGAGTTCTTGAGGCGGCCGACAGGTGATAACCGTGGCCTTTTGGCCGCTAACCTCTTGGGGAAACCAGCCATGCTTTTTGAGGTCTTCGAGATCCATCCACCTTAATAAATCAGGTGGGCCGACTATGTCTTCACTAAACAGCAACCAAGGACAGCCGTATTCAGCGGCCTGGATAGACAGGTTCTCAATTCCCCGTCCGGCCAAAGTATCGTTTTCTTTTATGCTCATGGAAAATAGCGGTATACAATTACTAAAAAAATAGGTAACTATTCAGCTGCGCCCAATCCGGAGTCTGCGCTTTCCTGAACAGTTACAAAAATAGTAAATTTAGGTAATTTGGTTTTTGGACGTTGTTTAAAAATAAATACGCACAAAAATGTCAAGAAATTTTTCTACTATAAGCGATTCGTCCTTTTGAAGCAATAAAATAAAAAAGAGGGAACTGTCAGAAATCGTCTCTTTGACAACCTGTTATCAAATATGGAAAGTATAATGCTTCACGCCTTAACGGTATTTATGGGATTTTTCGCCATCATGAACCCCATTGCTAATGTGCCGATTTTTCTTGGCCTCACAAGTGGTGACGATAAACAGACGACCAGAACCGTGGCCTTGCAGTCGTTGGCTTTGGCATTTCTGGTTATTGTTGTGTTTGCCATTGCGGGTAAGGTAATCTTCGAACTTTTTGGCATAAGTCTGCCCGCCTTTCGGATTACCGGCGGTTTGTTAGTCTTTCTAATCGGCTTTCATATGCTGCAGGGTAAACAGTCAAGCGTTCATCACCCCAACGAAGAGGATAAACAGAAATGCCGGGAAGCGGCACTTAGCGTGGCGGTCTCTCCCCTGGCAATGCCGATCCTTGCCGGGCCCGGTACCATCGCCACGGCAATGAACTTTTCTGCGGGGGGCGGTCTGGCGGGGATGGTAATAACCATCGTTTCCTTTGCCGCCCTATGTATAATCACCTACGTGTTTTTTGTCTTCGGTGAAAAGTTTGTTACCTTTATCGGGGTTGGCGCCTTAGGGGTAATAACGCGTATGATGGGCCTGATTCTGGCGGTAATCGGGACGCAGATGGTGATTGAAGGGCTGCACGGGGCTTTTAAGCTGGCGGGTTAACTATGACTGTCAGTCTCGGTTAGTATTTTTTTGTTTTCCGCCTTTTCAATAGCTTTGGTGATCTCACCCAGTTTGAAAGGTTTGGCCAGGAACTCGGAGGCTCCTTTCGCGAAAGATTCTTTTGCTGTTTCCTGGGTGGCAAAGCCGGTAATAACGATTACTTCGGTTTGTGGTGATTGCTCCTTTACCTTGGCCAAAAACTCCATACCATCCAGCCCTTCCATTTTTAAATCAGTAATCACAATATCGAAATTTCTTTCCCTGGTTCTTTGCAGGGCATCTATGCTGGTAGTGAAGGTCTCGACCTCATACCCCCTTTTTTCCAAAGATGGTTTCAGGCGTTTGCTGACTATTGGTTCATCATCCAGAATCAAGATACTGGTTTTACCTTCATCGCTCATGAATAACTCTCCGAAATGGCATTTAATTTCTGCTAACCGTGCGGGCAGGGGTGCTAAGCGGCCCTTAACTCTGTTTGCTGACTGTGTGTTTACCTGCTGAACAGTTATACTCCGGTGGTGATTGTTACTTTTAGGCATCACGCTGAATAGTTACGGGGAAAGAATGTTAAATGGGACAGGTGAGGGCGGAATTCGCAACAGGGGTACAGTAATAAACTATTATACGATGCGGACTTAGGCGCAGATTTCGAGTCCCGGAAAATAAATCTGCGACCCGAAATCTGCACTGAAATATTGTCTACTTAGCATTTATTAATGCGCACCGCCTTTACCCCTGAATATAACTCCCATGAGCAGCCCGGCGGCAATGGCAACCAATACTGCCATAATACCGTGAGTTATAGGTTTCCCGAAAGCCAGCTTGCTCAACTGGGCCGGAAAGCCTATGAGCTTTACCTTGAGCTCCTTTGAGATTATTCCGGTTAGTTTGCCATCCTGCACGATCCCGAGATCTATCTTGTAAACCCCCTGTTTCATTCTGGGCGGGATAGCGGCTTTTACCGTGAAGGTTTTTGTTCCACCGCTGATGGATCCGTATTTGACGGTCTCGTCATTAACGGTGTACAAGGCGTATTTTTCCTTCAGCTTGATAAATTCGCCCACAATAAAATCCTTATCCTCGCTGGCTGGGGCTACTGTAATCCGATCTTTCAAGGCCGGGATGCTGAGACGTCTGGCCGGGGAGTTGTCCAGATCCGTAATCTCCTTAGGCGTGTACACCATATAGACGTTGGGGGCATTCTCAAGGGTAACATCGCCGGTATTCATCCATAAGAACCCTGCAACTTTGCCTTTTTTCTTCAGATGAAGCTCTTCTCCCTCACCGCTGACCCGGACTACAGCCTGGGCATTGGCCGGAATCCGGCCCTTGACCATTACCGAGGTTCCATTGTAAAAGGCGCTGATCTCAACGGTGGCGGGGGTGATTGTCATGCTGATATCGGCCGCCAGGCTGGCCTGGGTCAGGCCGATAAAAGCCAGAATACTAATACTTAATAGAGTTATTATCTTTTTCATTCTCAATGTCCTCCCTTTAAAGCAACGAGAATATCCGGCGTTATCAGGAGTCCGGCCAACATTTTTACGCAGACGAGAAGAACCAGTGAAGCCAGTAAAATTTTTAATTGATCACCTTTTAACTTTTTCCCCACCGAGGTACCGAACTGGGCGCCGATAGTGGAACCGGCCAGGAGCAGAAGGGCAAGCACAAAATCAACCGTATGGTTGCTGTATGATTGCATAATGGTGACGTTGACACAGGTGAAAAGAATCTGGAACAGGCTGGTACCGACTACGACATGCATGGGCATCCGCAGCAGATAGACCATTACCGGTACCATGATGAAACCACCGCCAACCCCCATAATGGCAGCGAGAACACCCACCAGAACTCCAAAGACAAGGGGTAATAAAATGGAAATTTCCGAGCCTGATTTTTCAAATTTACTCTGCCAGGGAAGCATTTTCAGCAGACGGGCATAGGTAGACTCCTTTACCGGGGCAGCCGCTGCCGACTCCACGCCCTGCGGGGTGCCGGTATCCTGCTTCAGGCCCTGCAGACTTTCCCAGAACATATAAGAACCAACTCCGCCCAGCATGAGAACATAGGTAATGTTGATCAGAAAATCGGCATTACCCATGGCGCGCAGAACCTTGATTACCTGGACGCCCCCCGTACCGCCGACGATACCGCCAACGAGCAGCAGCAATCCCATCTTGACATCAACATTCCCCAGCCGCCAGTGGGCCAGGGTGCCTGAGGTGGATGCCCCGACTATCTGATTAGAATCCGAGGCGGCAGCCACTGTAGGAGGAATGCCGATCATTATCAGCAGCGGGGTCATCAAGAACCCGCCGCCAACCCCAAATATTCCCGACAGCAGACCGACAACGCCGCCCAGGCCAAAGATGGTAAGAATATTTACGCTGTTTCCCGCAATGGGAAGATACATGTGCCACATTATTTTTTAATCTCCTTTTTGATTAAATTTATGTAACTATTCAGGTACAGGCGAAAAACTGCCCTAAACTGTGAGCTGTAACTGTTCAGCAGTGCTCCAGCTCGGAGTCTACGCTTACCTCGTTCATTTAGGACTTTGAAGCATACTTTCGTATTTGAGAAGACCTAAATAGTTACAAATTTATATGAGTCTAATTACCCAAAACCAAATCAAATTATATTCCCTGCTGCCTGCCTGGCCCTTGTGCTTTTTTCTGCTGACCATGAAAAAACAGGCGGCAGCCTGGAAATGCCTCTCCCCGTATCCCAGCTTCCCTAATCGTATCCCGTATACAGCTTTTGCAAATCAGGCATGACATCTCCTCACATTATTTAATTCCGGTGCAAACATGGATTAAATAAAAAACATAGCGGCTGCGGTCAGTTGCTGGACATTTTGACCTAACCATCTGCACAATAGATGCCAAACGAATAAAAATGTTGAGCGCTATTAATTGAAATAATTATATGCACGATAATTCAATGAATTAAACATGGAAAAAACAGGAAATGCATAGAAAAAGATCCATCGGCCAACAACCGAACAAATAACTAACTGAAATAACAGCTTTTTGGCGCTATCCGTCTGTTTTAACAGTGGAATCTGGTCGTGGTAGAGCGCAATTCTGGGATGTGAAAATTGAAACGGGAAACATTAGTGTTTCAAAAAGAAACAAAGGTGTCTGCTGGTGGGGATACTCAATAATACAAAGGCATAACGGTCTTTTTGTCTATCCGGGTGTTTCAAAATGGATTATTCATCCGGTATGCGCAGCTTGTATTTCTTTATGCGCCGCCAGAGGGTGGTACGGGGCAGTTTCAAAATACTGCTGGCCAGGTTTTTATTATAAGCGGTCTGCTTTAAGACGGTGGAGATGTGCTGTTTTTCCATCTCATCGAGGGACATCAGGGGGGGGGAATCCGCCAGGTCGGGCGTATTTGTCTTGCGCAGCCGGGCGGGCAGATCACGAATCAGGATTTCACTGCTGTCCGCCAGAGCCACGGCGCGCTGGATTATATTCTCTAATTCCCGGACGTTGCCAGGGAAATCATAATTATTAAGCAGCTCCTGGGCCTGGGGCGAAAAGCCTTTAATTTTTTTGTTAAAGGCCAGATTGAATTTATCAATAAAATGGGCGCTCAGGAGCGGGATATCTTCCTGCCTTTCAGTGAGGCTCGGCAGGCGCATGCCCACGACATTAAGCCGGTAGAAGAGGTCTTCCCGGAAGGAGCCCTGCTCAACGGCTGTTCTTAAGTCAATATTAGTGGCGGCGATTATTCTGATATCGAGATCAATGGGGTTGGTGCCGCCCACTCTTAAAATCTGGCGTTCCTGCAGGACGTGCAGGAGCTTGACCTGCATGGATAGAGGCATTTCACCTATTTCATCAAGCAGGACAGTGCCGCCTGCCGCGGTCTCGAAGAGACCGACCTTGGTGTCTACGGCCCCGGTGAAGGCCCCCTTTTCATGACCAAACAACTCATTGCAGATTAATTCTTCAGCAAAGCCACCACAGTTAAAATATATAAAAGGCTTATCTTTTCGGGGACTTAAAGAGTGAATGGCCCTGGCCACCATCTGCTTGCCGGTGCCGGTTTTGGCCTGCAGCAGAACATTGCAGTTAACTTTTGCCACCTTCTTTATCATAGCGAAAATATCCTGCATGACCTCGCTGGCCCCCACAAAACCGGAGAGGGGATCATCGCCGCCCATGGCCAGTTTCAGGCGCCGGTTTTCGGCTCGAAGCGTAATCTTTTCACGGGCGTGCTGGGCCACTAAGCGGATATCGTGGCGTTTACAGGGCTTGGTGATATAGTGGAAGGCCCCCTTCTCGGTGGCGTCCAGGGCGGTCTCTATTGAGGCGTGGCCGGTTATGATGATGGCCTCGGTGTCCTCATTAAGTTGTTTGACGAGATTAAGAATGGTCAAACCGTCTATATCCGGCAGCTGCAGGTCTATAAAAACAATCTGAAAGGCCTCCTGCTTCATGCGGATTAAAAAGGGCTGGCCGGCCGTGAAGAGCTCCACGGCAAATCCCTCTTGCTCAAGAACCCTTTTGACAAGATGCCCGGCGGTTTTTTCGTCATCAATAACAGCAACCCGCATGCTCATCTTATTGATTTCCTCTGGTCTGCGGCGGCAAGTGGTAAATAAACGGAAAAGGTGGTGCCGACGTTTATTTTACTCTTAACTTTAATATAGCCGCCGTGTTTTTTGATGATACCATAAACAATGGACAGGCCGAGGCCCGTACCCTTGCCCACCTCTTTGGTGGTATAGAAGGGGGCGAAAATATGTTCTATGTGTTCCGGGGCGATACCGCTGCCGGTGTCGCCGACATTGATCTGGATATAACCCTCCGGTTCTTCCACGGCCTTTAAATGAATCAGGCCGCCATCCGGCATTACCTGGATGGAATTCAGAAATAGATTTAAAAAAACCTGCTGCAGCTGCTGAAGATCACCGCTTATTTCCGGCAGGTCGGCCGGGATATAATTTTCAACCCAGATGGAATTGATTTTCAGTTGATTGGCAATAAGATCAATGGTGGGATCAATAATCTCCCTGATATTAAGGGTGGCGGTTTCAGGGGCCTTGTCTCTGGAAAAGTCCAGCAGGTTTTTGACAATCTTGCCGGCCCGCTCTGTTTGAATCATAATATCGGTGAGAATCTCCCTGGATTCCTCGGCACTGAGAGAATGATATTCCTCCAGCAGGGTGTCGGCAGAGAGCGAAATATTGTTAAGAGGGTTGTTTAATTCGTGGGCGACTCCGGAGGAAAAGGTGCCGATTGCCGCCAGTTTGCGGGAGCGGATCAACTGGTTCTGCTTGGCGTTCAGCTCGGCGGCCATTTTGTTAAAGGCCAGAAGCAGTTCAGAAACTTCATCCTTTTCGCCTTTGGAGTCGGGAATCGGGGTGAAGTTGTCATTTGCCAGGTCATGGATGGCCTTTTGCAAAAAAGACATGCGCTGCAGAATACTTTTTACCCGCATCATAAAAAGCGGCAGAATGACAAGGAAGAAGAGACCGGTAACTATTATATAACTGTAAAAAATTAATTTTAACTCATGCCTGATCCGGGGGTGTTGAATGGAAAGCAGCTGGTCGGTAAAGTCTGTCAGGACTTTACCCTGCTGCCGGGCTGACTGCTGATTCACCGGTGTTACAGTGGACGCGTGCTGAAATATTGCCTTATATGAACGCAGGGTTGTTTTAAAGTTCTCTAAATTCTTCCGCCCGGCAATTCGAGAAATGCTGGGGCCGGACTCGTTAACATCCTGCTCCACCTTTTTAAGGTAAAAGATGATCCTCTCCAGATTATCACTGCCGGCATGCAGCAGATAATTCTTTTCATAACGCCGCATCTCCAGAACATTATCAAAGAGGGCGTGGACATTTTCCAGATTAGTCATTTTTTTCCCGAAGGACAGCATCTGCCATGAATAGGCGATAATCATCAGAGAGATAATCGCGAAACTTAAGCAGTACAGGCGGATCAGACGATATCTTATGGTATGTCTGGATTTAGGCATTAAGGAATCGCTTATATTTTTTGTTGAACAAGAAGGCATAACAAATAAATATGTAACTATTCAGCGTGATGCCTAAAAGTAACTATAACCACGGAGTGTAACTGTTCAGCAGTGCTCCAGCTCGGAGTCTACGCTTACCTCGTCCATTTAGGCCTTCTCGAATACGAAAGTATGCTTCAAAGTCCTAAAGAACGAGATAAGCGTAGACTCCGAGCTGGGGTGCTGCTGAATAGTTACATAAATATAAACTAAAAGGGCATTGAAAGGCAAGGGCTTGGATTTTCTGCTGGCCGCTTAATGCGGGCGAAGGGGACGTTTTGGATTTAGTGACTTGGCGAGTCTTTATTTTAGTAGATAGTCGTTGATACTTCGAATTGATCGAGCGGGCTGACTCGGCAGGGTGGTGTTTGGCCTGTCATGGTCTTTGGACGATGTGGCTAAGATCCTTAGTAGTCATGCAATTGATTTACAGACTGCAGGCCTGTGAGCGGCCGGCGGCCTTGGCCTGGTACAGGGCCTCATCGGCCTGTTGCAGCCATTTCTCCTTGCTTTGGTCGGGTTCTAATTCGGCCAGGCCGATGCTTACCCCCAGTTTGCTGCTGCCGATAGCGGGTAATTCACATTGATCAATGGCGCGGCACAGGCGGTTAGCGAGGGCTTGGGCATCAGTAATTCTGGTCTCTGGCAGGATTATGACAAACTCGTCACCGCCGATCCGGGCCAGTACATCGCAGTTCCTTACCATGTCTTCCATAATCCTGGCCATTTTTTGTAAGACCATATCTCCCACGGCATGACCATGGGTATCGTTTATTTCCTTGAATTTATCCAGATCAAGACAGGCCAGGGTAACGGGATGACCATGACGATGGGACTGGGCCATGATGGAGGTAATCCGCTCCTCAAAGACCCGGCGGTTAAGCAGACCGGTTAAGGCATCGTGACTGGCCTGCTCATAGAGGTCTTCATACTCCAGAGCCCGCTGCAGGGGCTCGCTTAAAATCTCCAGGCCTTTGTTGATTAAGTCCTCCTCGTATTGGCTGATTTTTTTATCTTTTTTGAGAACCAGGAGGATACCGCTGGCCTTGAATTTATCAAGGTTCCAGCGATGGAGATGAAAATTACCATGCAGGCCGCAGTATGAATCTTCAGGATTGACCTTCATTTTGAGGGACTTCCGGGCGATTTCTATGATCTGACGGCGATCCGGCCCGTGGCAGGAACAGAGCATGTGAACCCGGTTACGTTCGTAATTTTCATAGGCCATCAGTTCATGACCCACCAGGGGGGTCAGCCAGACGGAAAAGGCCTCCAGCATGGTCGGCAGATCAACGG
>CAZSOB010000021.1:0-13500 GCA_964608155.1 uncultured Desulfobulbia bacterium | reverse complement strand
TAAATTTTAAGGGCTCCGTTATGACCGCGGACAATGCCAAGCACCGCCGCCATGCCCAGGCCCCGGCCGGTAAATTTGGTGGTGAAAAATGGGTCAAACATTTTGGCCTTGGTCTCTTCATCCATACCGCAGCCGGTATCAGCTACCTCTATATAGGAGTAAATGCCTTCAGGAAGCTGTTCGTCAATATATGTTTCTGTGAGATAATTACGGTCACATTCCATGGCACCGGTGGCAATTGATATGATGCCTGATTTGTCGTCGATGGCATCAGAGGCATTAATTACCAGATTCATAATAATCTGGCGAATCTGGGTGGCATCGGCCTCAATGGCTGGTACCTTGTCAGCCAGATTAAATTTCATCACTGCCTTTTTGCTGATTGATATCTGCAGCATATGGGTCATTTCTTCAACAAGCTCGTTGCAGTTTAATTGCTGGACAACAAACTTGCCCTTGCCGGAATAGGCCAGCATCTGGCGGCAGAGGTCGGCTGCCCGGCGGGAGGCCGCTTCTATGGCCTCCAGGTTATGACGGGCGGGAGAGAACTGCGAGATTTCAGTCAGGGCAAGATCGGTGTTGCCCAGGATGGCCATCAGCAGGTTATTAAAATCATGGGCAATCCCGCCGGCCAGCACCCCGAGGCTTTCGAGTTTCTGGACATGCTGCATTTGCAGCAACATCTGTTCCTTCTCCTCCGCCTCGCGTTTTCTTTCGGTGATATCTATAATAGTGCCCACTATGCCGGCAGCTTCATCCTGGTCATTATAAAAGGAGGCCTTACAAAGCAGTACATCACGGATACTGCCATCGGCATGTTCGACCTTGGTCTCATACTGTTGACGACCGCCATTCTCCCAAAGCGTCTGGTCTGACTCATCATAAAATTTGGCTAATTTCAGCGGGGCGGCATTTTGGGCGGTGCGACCGATTATCTCATCACAGACGCAACCAATAAAATCAGCAAAAGCGGAGTTACAGGATAGGTATACCCCCTTATTATCCTTGCAGAAAATGGGGTTGTGAACCGTGTCAATAATGGTGGAGAGCAAGGTTTCCTTCTCCTTCAGGGCGCTGTAACTTGTAGTGTTTTTTATAGCCACCGCTGATTGATTGGCCAGTGATTGATAGATGATCTGTTCAGTTTCATTAAAAATGTGACGCTTAAGCGTATGACCTATTAAAACGCCAAAGACCTCATCGCCCAGCATCATCGGGGCGCAGATGGCCGAGGTTATTTTTTTTTCAAAGACTATGGGCGGCACAGAGAAGCGTTGTTCGTTCTCATGGTCGATAACCGTGATCAGCCGCTTGTCTCTGACTACCACGGTTGCCAGGCCCTGCCCCTCTCTAAGAGTAAAGTTGTTAACCATTGACTGCGGAAAACCGATGGTGTGGCGGATGACTAATGAGTTGTTCTCCTCACCAAGAAGCAGGAGGGTGGAAAAATCGAGGTGTAATAACCCTTTAGCGGTTTGGTTGCAGATATTGTACAGCTCTCTGTTGTTGGAGGCCAGGAGCAGTTTGTGGGAGAAATCCAGCAGGTCTTTTAATAATTTGTCCCTATCCTGTAATTCCACGGACAGGGTGGCAGCGCGGGATTCTATATTCGTATTATCTCTCATAATTCCTCTGCGAATATCGTTCTTTTCTTATAATTTTAAATTTTTTTAAAAAACGGATGCGGATATTTTCTATCACGCAATCCTGAAATTTGCTATGAAAAAACTTATATTTTCGGCCTCAATTGGCAATCATTAGGGTATATATCTAATTTGAGGTCTGGGACATATGTAGTAGAATGAGCTCAAACCTTAGAATTCCTCCCTCGCTGTCCTATGCCGCTGACCGCTAAAAAAGTCCTACCCTCAAATGGGCAAGTTGGTTATATTGGCAAGTCGGTTGCCGACACTTGCCGTCAGCCAGCGGGCCTGGCAGTTACGGCGGATTTTGCCGAGGCGGGCCGAATTCGGAGTAGTAAGGTTATAAATCAGTGAAGGTAATTTATGAAAATAATTGTCAATGGTGAGGAGCGGTTTCTGGAGGCTGAGATTTCGGTTACCGATTATGTCAAGTCGCTTGATCTTGACCCGGAAACGGTGGTGGTTGAGGTGGACGGCCGGATAATTACCCGTCAGGACTATCAGTCCACCATGCTTGTTGACGGTGCGGAAGTGGAATTAATCCGTTTCATTGGAGGGGGTTCAGGATGCTGACTATTGCCGATAAGACATTTATCTCCCGCCTCTTTGTGGGAACCGGGAAGTTTTCCTCTTCTGATATTATGCGCCAGGCCCTGGAGGCCTCCGAGTGTGAGATGGTAACTGTGGCCCTGCGTCGGGTTGAGCTGGGTAACCCTGATGATGACATTATGCGGGCCATTGGCGGCGGGCGGTTCTTTTTTCTTCCCAATACGGCCGGAGCGCGGGATGCGGCTGAGGCCGTGCGTCTGGCTTGTCTGGCCCGGGCGGCCGGTGGCGGGAACTGGCTTAAATTAGAGGTTACACCCGACCCCCGTACCCTGCTTCCTGATCCGGTGGAGACCTTGAAGGCGGCTAAGGAACTGGTGCGGGACGGCTTTGTTGTTCTGCCCTATATTAATGCCGATCCGGTTCTGGCCCTGCGCCTGCAAGAGGCGGGAACAGCGGCAGTGATGCCCCTTGGCGCTCCCATTGGAACCAATCGCGGCCTGCTTACCCGCCCCCTGCTGGAGATTATTATTGAGCAGGCCGAGGTGCCGGTGGTCGTGGATGCTGGTATCGGTACCCCCTCTCAGGCGGCTGCGGCCATGGAGATGGGAGCTGATGCCGTTCTGGTCAATACTGCCATTGCCGTGGCTGGTGATCCGGTACTCATGGCGGCCGCCTTTGGCCAGGCGGTTATTGCCGGTCGCCGGGCCTATGAGGCCGGTCTGGGCGCAATCAGCGGCCAGGCGGCGGCCTCGTCACCCCAGACTGGCCTTGAGTTTTTGCGATGAGTAAATTTATTCTGCCAGACTTTGATCAATTGCGTAAGATGAGCCGCCGGGCCGATGATGCCGCGGTTCAGCAGGCCTTACGGACAAACCGGCCCTCTCTTGACGACCTCGCGGCCCTCCTGTCACCCACTGCCGGCCGCCATATTACCGCCATGGCCGCTCGTTCGACTGAGATTACCCGCCAGCGTTTCGGGCGTACCATTCAAATTTATGCCCCCATTTATGTCTCTAATTATTGCGTTAACCGCTGTGTTTATTGCGGGTTCTCATCCGGTAACAAGATAAAGAGGCGGGTGCTGGATATAGATGAGGCAGTTCGTGAGGCAGAGCTGCTTAAAAAGCGCGGCGTTAACCATATTCTGCTGGTCTCCGGCGAGGCCCCGGAGCGGGCCGGGGTGGATTATTTTGTGGCCCTGGCCCGTCGGCTGCGAGAACATTTTGCCGCTATTTCCATTGAAATTCAGCCCCTGGATGAGGATGAATACGCAGAACTCTTCGCGGCCGGGATTACCAGTGTGGCGGTCTACCAGGAAACCTATGACCGTGAATTATATCCCACCCTGCATCTAAGTGGTAAAAAACGTGATTATGATTATCGGCTCGCTACCCCGCAACGGGCGGCTGCGGCAGGGATGCGGGAGGTTGGTATCGGCGCTCTTCTTGGTTTAAGCGATTGGCGGGCGGAGGGCATGGCTCTCGGCATGCATCTTTCCTGGCTTCGGCATCAGTTCTGGCGTACAGCCCTCACTGTTTCTTTTCCGCGTCTGCAACCTGCCGCCGGTGGGTTTACCGCCCTGCAGGCGGTGGGTGAACGGCAGTTAAGTCAACTCCTTTTCGCCCTCCGTATCTTTGACCATGATGTGGGGCTTTTGATCTCCACAAGGGAGGAGGCCCGCTATCGGGATGGTATGCTGGGGCTGGGCCCCACCCGTTATTCGGCGGGTTCCTGCACCGCTCCCGGCGGTTATAGTGACGAGCAGGAGGCCACTGAGCAGTTTGAGGTTGATGACCATCGTTCAGTGGATGAGGTCTGCGCTGTTATTCGTCAGAGGGGTCTGGATGCGGTGCGTAAGGACTGGGATGCTGGTTTTCAGACAGCGGCCTCTAACTGAAATTATTTATCAGTCCTGCGGGAATATGGTGATGATGAGTTGCAGATTTAAAAACAGTTGGATTCTAATATTTTTACATAAGGGAGAAAAATAATGGCAGATTTAAAAAAGATGTACTCCACAATCCTGGGCGATCATTTCCCCATGGAAATGACCATTTCCTTTGGTGACCAGCGGCTGATCTATAAAAAAAGAACCTGGAAGATAACCATGGAGGATGGCAGCGTTGACGAACGGGGTGTGCGTTATGGTGAGAATCCCAACCAGGAGGCCGCTCTCTATGAACTGGTGAACGGCAATCTTACTTTGGGAGACTGTAAATTTATTGAGCCCGGTAATGGTCTGGTGAGTGCTATAAGCGATGAGGATATGCTCCAGGCCGGTAAACATCCCGGTAAGATCAATCTTACCGATATTGATAACGCCTTAAATATCATCAAGTATATGCCGGAGACCCCGGCGGCGGTTATTTTAAAGCATAATAACCCATGCGGGGCCTCCTTGGGTGATTCCTTGAGTATGGCCTATGAGCGGGCAAATCGGGCCGACCGTATTGCCGCCTTCGGCGGTTGTGTGGCTTTGAACCGGGCCTGTGATAAGGCTACGGCCACGGCGATCAGCAAAAATTATCTTGAGGTGGTAGTGGCCCCGGATTTTGAGGAGGGGGCGGTTGATATTTTAAAGAGCCGCAAAAATTTGCGGATTATCAAAATTTCCCGTATGGATCGGCTCCAGGATTATGAACATTTTCGCTATGTTGATTTTAAAAGCCTGATTGACGGCGGGATTATCGCCCAGCAGTCGGCCATTAACAGTATTCGTTCCGCTGCCGATTTAAAACCAGCGGCTGCCACCTATAAAGGTAAGGAGTACAAGGTGGAGCGCGAGCCTGATCAGCGGGAAATTGATGATATGATCTTTGGCTGGGCCGTGGAGCACGGGGTCAGCTCTAACTCAGTACTCTATGTCAAGGATGGCTGTACCGTGGGGGTTGGTACCGGTGAGCAGGACAGGGTTGGGGTGGCCGAGATCGCAGTTCATAAGGCCTATATCAAATATGCCGATGCCCTTTGTTTTGATAAACACGGCATTCCCTATGGCGATTTATTACTGGCCGTCGAGCAGGGCAGCCGTAAACAGTCTGAATTAGACGAAATTGACGGGCAGACCAAGGCTGATAAGGCTGGATTGCCGGGTTCCGTGATGATCTCTGATGCCTTTTTTCCCTTCCGGGACGGGGCGGATGTCGGAATCAGGCAGGGGGTGAGTGCTATAATTCAGGCCGGTGGTTCTATGCGTGATTTTGAGACAATTGAGGCCTGCAATGAGGCCAACGTGGCTATGAAGTTCACCGGTCAGCGTTCCTTTAAACATTAAATTTTTGCCGGAGCGCTGATGATGAAACGGGGGGGCGATATCAGTGCCTTGGGAGAGGTGCTGAACGGTTATACTAAGCGCCGTAACTGGCAGCGTCAACTGGGGCTTAACCAGGTGTTTATCTTCTGGAATGAGCTGCTGGCTCCTGAGATAACCGCTCACGCCCAGCCCGTAGTTATCAGGGGAGATACCCTGTGGCTTGAGGTCTCTGACCCGGTATGGGCCCAGCAGCTTCAATTTGAAACCAGAACCATTCTTCAGCGTCTGAATGGCCGTCTAAGAGCCCTGGCCGGGGATAAGAATGAGAATTTACAACTACGGGATATTCGTTTTAAACTCTGCCATGGCCCCTGGCGCCGTGCAGCTAAGGGAGTTAAAACGGAGGAAACCCCGCAGCCTCTGGGGCCGGTTGATGCCGCCCGTCAAGCTGAATTTGATCAACTAACCGCTGGCATGGAGGATAAGGAGACTAAGGAGACCCTGCGGCGTCTGTGGTTGATTATGGAGTTAGGAAATATGAGGCGGAAGACTGAGACCGGGTAGGGGGCTTGCATAGTTCATTCATCCCTGGTAAAAAAATCAATGAGTTTTATCACGATTCTGTAAAAAGGAATCTCTGCCGCCTCCCTCACCCGTCCCGCAAAGGTAGTGAACCAGGGGCGGAAATAGGTCTTTAAAAATTCTTGCTCTTGCGCCAGCATGTTGTTTGCGGTGAGTAGACCTAAAAACTCCAACTCTTTGACAATATGATCTGCCGCCTCATAATTATCGGTTAGGTCAAAGCCATTCCGGCGGTAAAATTCTCTTACTTCATCGGTTGATTCGTTGAGCAGGGTGCCTGACTCACTTAGATAAACGGAGCCATAAGGCGGGGCGTAGACACCGCCCGCAGCGCTGATAAAGAGGCGGGTATGTTCAACCTGAATAACCTCAAGATCACGGGGTGAAACAGGATTAAAGCTCAGATCCGCAGCCTCCTCATGCCATTCGAGTGAGTTAAGAAGTTCTAAGAGTTGCTCTTTAAAAAAATCATTCAGCCATGCTGGTTCCGGATAGCGCATGGCCTGGGCCAAAAAACGATAAATAACGCTTAATTGCTTGTTTTCGGTCATGTTGTTGTCTTTTCATTCTGTTCGACGTTCTGCTTTTCCAGTTATCAGTGCCGCCTTTGGGCGTTACGGGCGGTATTACCTGATGCTGGCCGCCGACGGCCTCTGCCCGGCCCGCCTTTTCGTGGGCCGCCGCGGCTGTAACTCTTGCCGCCCTGGCCCCTGTTCTTCTCAGCGGCAGGCTTGCTTGTACCCTTGGGCGGGGTCTTTAGTAGATCGTCATCGGGATAGACACATTTCAGTTTGTGGTCAATATATTTTTCAATATCCGGCAGATAAAAGGCCGCCTCTTCATCGGCAAAGCTGATGGCAGTTCCATGGTGGCCGGCCCGGCCGGTACGGCCGATACGGTGGACATAATCCCCCGGTTCATAGGGCAGAAAGTAATTAAACACATGACTGATGCCGTCGATATGGATACCGCGTCCCGCTACATCGGTGGCTACCAGCACCTTAATGTGGCCGTTTCTGAATCTCTCCAAGGTAGTCATTCTCTTTTTCTGGGCCACATCGCCTGAGAGCATATCGCAGCTTATATTATTGCGGGTAAGACGTTCAGTAAGCCTCCTGGTTTCGTCGCGGCGGTTGGTGAAAACCAGCACCTTGTCTAATTTTTGGCCGACCACCATATTATATAGAATGCTGTATTTTTCCTCTGCCGTGGCGAGATAGATGATCTGCTCCACCGTGTCTACTGCGACGTCCTCCGCTGCTACCTCAACTTTAATAGGATTTTTGCACCATTGGCTGGCGAGCCGCTGGACGTCAGAGGTTATGGTGGCGGAGAACATCAGGGTTTGGCGTTTTTCCCTGGCAGGGGTACTATTAACAATGCGCCGGACATCGGGGATGAATCCCATATCAAGCATGCGGTCGGCCTCATCAATGACCATGGTTTTTACCGCACTTAGATCTACAATTCGGCGGCGTTGGAAATCAATGAGGCGGCCTGGGGTGGCGGCCAGAATGTCGATGGGACGGCGCTCAAGTTCACGCTGCTGCTTTTCGTAATCCATGCCGCCGAAGACGGCGCCAATATTCAGATGGCAATATTTGGCTAAGTCCTGCCCGTCTTTGGCAATTTGCATTACCAATTCCCTGGTGGGGGCAATTATCAACGCCCTTGGCGCGCCCTTCCGGCGTTTGGTGCTCTTGTCGCTAAGCAGGGCGCACATTATGGCAATTAAAAAGGCGGCGGACTTACCGGTACCCGTCTGGGCCTGGCCGATGGCATCCGCTCCCATCATGGTCTGGGCAATAGTCTCGGCCTGAATTGGGGTGCAATATTGAAAACCGAGATCGGCAACGGCGTGCATAACCTCAATGGGCAGATTGAGGTCATGGAAGCGAGTTTTGCCGGGCTCCGGTATTATTTCAAATTTTTTTATATCCCAAGGCGCGGTCTGGGTTTTGGGGGGCGTTTTGGGCCGCCGATATTTTTTCTTATCCGAATTTTCGGTGGGAGGTTCATTACTCTTAACCGCTTTTGGGGGGAGCGCGGCGGTCTCTTCTTCGGCTGGCGGCGCGGCGGGTGGCGCGGAAGGGCGTTTTGCGCTGCCGGTGCTTAGTTTAACCCGCATCAATTTAAAAAGTCTCTTTATCATTATTTGTCCATATGGGGAGATGAAGGCAGAATGCCGGAAATAGAGGATTTGTCGTCACGTAACTGTGTTTAATAACATTTAAAAGCCCAAGGGGCAATCGAATGCTATAATTATTCCTGATCAGACGGCGGGCGGCGTGTTTTACTGATAAACATCTGCAGGACATAGATAATCCAGGCGCAGAGCCAGATTACCGCCCCGAGGCGCCAATTTATGAAGGGTGTTACAATGAGAATGATAAGGATTAACCAGGCGCTGAATTTACGAATAGTCATAGCAGTGCAAGACAATTTGAATTTTGGCCAAATAGATTTTATCGTGAACTCTCATAAAGATGATAGAGTCTTATTCTATCATGTATCGGCCGCTAAAAGATAATGTGAAATTTTTTTATTTATGAGGTATCTTCTGCCGAAAAGTTTAAAAAATAAAATGTACCAGTTCACTAGGGGTACCCCTTTGGAATAACCCCGAACCGTAAGAGTTTACCAGTGCCTTAGATTCGGAGTCTGTGCTTTCCTGTTTGTTTTGGATTCCGAATCTATACTACCTGTATGTGAGGAGTCCAAAACGGGCGAAGATGAGGTACTGGTGAACTCTTACAATAAATATGTTTTCAGGAGAAACTATGAATAGACCATTGGGAATTACCGTCAGTCGTTATATTCTGGATATTCAGCGCCTGCATCCCGAGGCCACCGGCGAGTTGTCCGGCCTGCTCTCAGAACTTATTGTGGCCGCCAAGACAATCTCCGCGGAGGTCAATATGGCCGGTCTGGCTGATATTATCGGACTTTCAGGTAAAGTAAACGTCCAGGGCGAAAATGTCCAGAAAATGGATGAATTTGCCAATAATACCATCAAAAGACGGATGTCCCGCTGCGGCTATCTCTGTGCCATCGCCTCTGAAGAGGAGGATGATGTGGTACCGGTGGCCGAGGGCTATGAGGGAAAATATACCCTGGCCGTTGACCCGCTGGATGGTTCTTCTAATATTGACGTCAATGTCAGTATCGGCACCATCTTTTCTGTCCACCGCCGTCGTTCTTCCCTGACCACGGGCCAGGGCACCCTGGAAGATCTGTTGCAAAAGGGGTCTGAACAGGTGGCAGCCGGTTACATTATCTATGGCTCAAGCACAATGTTGGTTTTCACCACTGGCGATGGCGTACAGGGATTTACTCTGGATCCCAGTGTTGGAGAATTTTATCTGTCTCATCCCGACATGAAGATTCCGGAGCGGGCTAAATACTTTAGTATTAACGAGGGTAACAGCCGCTTCTGGGATGAGGGAATAAGCCGCTATATTGATTACGTCAAGGATGTGGATGAGGCTGACGGCCGGCCGTTAAGCGCCCGTTATATAGGTACTCTGGTCTCTGATTTTCATCGTAACCTGATTGCCGGCGGCATATTTCTCTATCCCAAAGATAAAAAGAATCCACAGCTGCCAAGCGGTAAGCTCAGGCTCCTTTACGAGGCGGCGCCTTTTGCCTTTCTGGTTCAGCAGGCCGGCGGCCGGGCCATTACCGGTGATGGCCGTAATATTTTAAATATTGAGCCGGAGTCTCTGCACCAGCGGGTGCCTCTTATCATCGGCAGCAAGTATGATGTGGATATGGTGGAAAATTTTCTCCTGGGCCGGGTTTAACTTTTCAGCTGTCCTGATTCCTCCCAGTTGAAACGGGAAGGTAATAAATCAGGATGGCTGTCCCAATTTCAAAACTCCAGGCGATTTTTTTATGGAATAACCGCTATTTTTTCCTTTTACTCCAGCTGTCCCGCAGGCTCACTGTTCGATTAAAAACCGGCTGCCCGGTTTTATGGTCCATGGGGTCGGTATAAAAATACCCCTGGCGCTCAAACTGGTAATGTTGCCCGGCTGCCGCCTGCCCTAAAGAGGGCTCAATGATACAATCTGTGAGAACCTCAAGGGAAGCTGGATTCAGATTGGTCTTGAAATCATTCACTCCGTTCTCCGGGTTCTCTTCTTTAAAGAGGCGGTCATACAGCCGGATCTGGGCCTTGATCCCGTGGCGGGCCGATACCCAGTGGATGGTACCCTTGACCTTGCGGCCGTCAGGGGCGGTACCGCCGCGGCTGGCCGGGTCATAGGTGCAATGTACCTCCAGTTCCCCGGTTGTCTCGTTCTCCTCAAGCCCCGTGCAGGTGACGAGATAGGCGAAGCGCAACCGCACCTCACGACCGGGAGTGAGCCTGAAAAATTTTCTGGGCGCTTCGGCCATGAAGTCACCCTCCTCAATATAGAGTTCCCGGCAGAAGGGCACCATTCTCTTCCCCATCTCCGGTTTCTTGGGATGGTTCATGGCCTCAAGCTCTTCCTCCTCCTGTTCGGGATAATTATCAATGACGAGTTTAAGCGGTCTTAATATTCCCAAGGCTCTGGGGGCTGAGTCGTTTAATTCCTCCCGCATGCAGTTTTCCAGAACCCCCATTTCAATACGACTGTCCTTCTTGCTGATGCCGATCATAGCGCAAAAGGCGCGAATGGCGCCCGGCGGGCAGCCCCGCCGCCGGAGTCCGGAGATGGTGAGCATCCGCGGATCATCCCAGCCCTCCACCAGCCGCTCCTCCACCAGCTGCAGAAGTTTGCGTTTACTCATTACCGTATAGGTAAGATTAAGCCGGGAAAATTCAATTTGCCGGGGACGGTGTTTAGTCTGCAGCTTTTCTAAAAACCAGTTATACAGGGGGCGATGATCCTGAAACTCCAGGGTGCAGAGTGAGTGGGTAATCCCCTCAATGGCGTCAGAGAGGCAATGGGCAAAATCGTACATGGGATATATGCACCACTTATTGCCGGTTCTATGATGGCTGGATTTTTTGATCCGGTATATGGCTGGATCACGCATGTTGAGGTTGGGCGAGGCCATATCTATTTTAGCCCGCAGGACGTGGTTGCCTTCACTGAACTCCCCATTGCGCATACGGCGGAATAGGTCAAGATTTTCCGCGATGGAACGACCGCGATAAGGACTGTCGCGCCCCGGCTCAGTGAGGGTGCCGCGGTATTGGCGGATCTCATCGGCGCTTAAATCGCAGACATAGGCCAGCTCAAGTTTGATTAACTGCTCGGCGTATTCATAAAAACGCTCAAAATAATCAGAGGCGTAAAAGAGCTTGTCACCCCAGGCAAAACCCAGCCATTTAACGTCCTCCATGATGGAATCGGCATACTCCACCTCCTCTTTGGCTGGATTGGTGTCATCAAAACGCAGATGGCAGACGCCCCCCGGATTTTCCGACGCCACCCCAAAATTAAGGCAGATGGATTTGGCGTGGCCGATATGGAGATAACCATTGGGCTCTGGCGGAAATCTTGTTACCACCCGGCCTTCATTCTTGCCAGCCGCGAGGTCGGCGGCGATTATATCACGGATAAAATCTTTGTGTTCACTCATGTCTTTTTGTCTTAGAGGTTAAGGGAGGCGATTTGTCTGCGAATTATAGATGATGGATGCGATTTCAACCGCTGAACCGCCGAACGTCTTGGCTCACTGTCTGACAGACTGCCAATACTGCGCAGAATCTCCAGATTTTGGACTATATCATTGGGATATTCAAGAGCGCATTCGGCTAATGGTATAGCCGCCTCCTGACATTTCTTGTTTCCCAAACTTATTATGGCGCCTATCCTCACCTCCGATATTGGGTGGCGCAAGGCGTGAACAAGCTGTTCTTCATAGGTCGCGTTTTCTTCCCACCGGCTTATATCTATGCCGCAAAACGGGCAGACCTTTATTTCTTTGGAAACTTTGTGAAAGCAGGATGGGCAAAAGTAAGTCGGCATTTATTCAGTTATTCATAAAGAGGCGCTGTTTTGCGGCGCAGACGCTTTACCATCCGCTCCCGGCCGATGGCCTCTGCCACCTCAAACATGCTGGGCCCGGCCAGGCGGCCGGTAGTGACGGCTCGGGCTCCATTAATCAGGATACCGGGTTTGACGCATAGTTCTTCGGCCATGCCCCTCATTGCCGCCTCTATGGTATCATGGTTGTATTCCGTCAGGGCCTCTAAACGATCCGCCAGGTCTAACAGCCATTTCTTTAATTCCTCGTGTTTCAAGACGTTTTTACGCACTGCCTTGGCCTCGAACTCATAGTCCTCGGCAAAATAGGCCCGGCCCATTTCTGCAAAGTCATTTAAGGTATGAAAGCGGCTGCGAATAAGGTCAACGGTATTGACAAACCACTCATGCCGGCTGCCGTCATAGTCGTCCTGCCAGAGTCCGGCGACCTGGAGTCTTTCTTTGACGAGGGGGGCGAGTTCTGCCATGGGCATGGTACGCAGATAATGTTCGTTGATGTTGATGGCCTTAGGGTCGGTGAAAAATTTGGGGTTGTCCTTCTGGTAATTAAAGATGGAATTGGCCTTGTTGATTCGTTCAAGAGAAAAGGCCTTGATTAACTCTTCCCGGGAAAAAATTTCCTGATTATCTGAAGTAGACCAGCCCAGCAGAGCCAGGAAATTACATAGAGCCCAGGGCAGGAACCCACGCTGCTGATAAAATTGTACAGCTACGATTTCGCCGTGGCTGCGTTTGGATATCTTGGCCTTTTTTAAATCCAGGGTCAGCGGCATGTGGGCGAACTCCGGCACCTCGGCTCCCAGAGCTCGGTAGATAAGAATCTGGCGGGCGGTATTGCCAAGATGATCCTGGCCGCGGATTATGTGACTAATACGATCACGAATATCATCTACCACGTTACAGAGCAGATACAGAGGTTTGCCATTGGAACGGACAATGACAAAGTCCTCAATATCATTATAGGTACGGCTGATGACACCGAGAACATGATCGTCAAAACTTACGGTGCCGGGTGTCTGTCGATCTACCTTAAAACGAATAACATAGGGCAGGCCCTGGGCCTCCTTGGCTGCCGTATCTTCGGGGGTTAAATCGCGACAGCAGCCATCGTATTTATAGTCGTGTTTGGCGGATAGTGCGGCCTCCCGTTTATGATCCAGCTCCTCTTTGGTGCAGAAGCATTTATAGGCCCGGCCCTCATCTAAAAGCCTCTGGGCCGCCGCTTTGTGTTCATGGGTGAAGGCGGTCTGGAAATAAGGGCCTTCATCCCAGGTGAGCCCCAGCCATTTAAGACCCTGCAGAATACCGTCAATGGATTCCTGGGTGGAACGTTCGGCATCGGTATCCTCAATCCGGAGGATGAGCTTGCCATTATACTTTCTGGCATAGAGCCAGTTATAAAGAGCGGTTCTGGCTCCGCCAATATGGAGGTAGCCTGTGGGGCTGGGTGGAAAACGCACACGTACTTCAGACATTATCTTCTCCTTGTTCT
>CAZSOB010000020.1:0-14793 GCA_964608155.1 uncultured Desulfobulbia bacterium | reverse complement strand
GCTTATGGATCCCCCTTACCGGCAGCGAATCTGTCGTCGTCTGCTGCCGGAATTGCTGGCGGCCGGTTTAATTGCCCCGGCAGGACTTGTGGTTTGCGAAGAGTCCCAGGGCGAAGAGCTGCCGGAGGAGGTGCCTGGGCTGCGCCTCTTTGACCAGCGTCGTTACGGTGATACCGGCTTTTGGTTTTATCGGCAGTCTTGAGAGGCCGGGTTACCAGGTTGTGCTGCTAAATAGTTACCAAATTATGGCGGAAAGCTTATGACCTATGAACCATTCATTGCCGAGGAAACCACCGATACCGTGGCGGTATATCCAGGTACCTTCGACCCTATCACCATGGGGCATCTCGATATTATCCACAGGGCTTTGGAGATATTTGACCGGGTAATTATTGCCGTGGCCCGTAATCCAGCCAAGACCCCGCTCTTCAGCTTAGAGGAGCGCCTGAAGATGATTAAAGATTCCCTCAGCAGTGAGGAAGTAGGGCAGGTTGAGATCGAGGCTGTAGAAGGCCTGTTGGTTGATTTCGCCTATCGGAAAGGGGCCAAGGCCATTGTCAGAGGTCTGAGGGCGGTATCTGATTTTGATTACGAATTTCAGATGGCCCTGATGAACCGCCGTCTGGAAAGAGAGGTGGAAACGGTGTTCCTGATGACTGCCTTTCGCTGGATATATATAAGCTCCAGCATTATAAAGGACGCGGCCCGTCATGGCGGAGATATCAGCGGTCTGGTGCCGGATCATGTCTGTGAAAAGCTGCGGGAAAAATTTTTACGCTAACAGTCATGCCCGATCACTCGGGCACAACGAAACATGAAAGTCGTGACAAGGCCAGCATCATTGGCAGGTGACTTTCATATAAAATTATGGTCTTAAATCGCCGCACATTTCTAAAACTTGGTCTAACCGCCGCTCTCTGGCCGTCGGCGGGAATGGCCGACTCCGTACCCTTTAAGGCCCTGACGGCACTGAATGCCGCCGGAACTGGCCCACTGTTGAGGCGGCATTCCGTCTGCGCTATGTGTCGGGCCGGCTGTCTCATGGACGCCGTTATTGAGCAGGGACGTCTGCTGAGGGTGGAGGGGAACGCCGCTGATCTTACCACGAGCGGCAGGCTCTGCGCCCGGGGGCTGGCCGCTCCGGCTCTGGTTCATGATCCTGACCTCTTGCAATATCCCCTGCGGCGGGTTGGTGAACGGGGCGAGGGCCGCTGGCGGCGGATAAGCTGGGGTGAGGCCATTGACACCATTACCGGCAAGATAGACCATGAGCTGCGGGTTGGCGGTGGTGAGCGGCTTGCCCTTTTCGCCGGCGGTTCTTCATCTTCATTTATTAAGGAACTGTTCACCGATTGTGGCTGCCGGCAGATAAATGATGCCTCCTGGGAGTATTGCCAGGCGAATCAGGATCTGGCTTATGATCTCAGCTTTGGCCGGGGCGGTCGTCTTGATATGGGTTTTTCGCAGGCCTCCTGTCTGGTGTTCCTGGGCTCACACCTCGGGGAGAACGTTCAGGTACCGGTGATTCAACAGTTCAGTCAGGCCCTGGCCCGGGGAGCGGATCTAATTGTCGCTGATCCCCGTTTGTCCACCGCTGCCGCTAAGGCCCGTTATCATCTAATGCTGCGTCCCGGCAGTGATAACGCCCTGCTCCTGGCCTGGCTTAAATATATTATTGAAAATGACCTCTATAGCCGGGAGATTGAGACTACCTTTGACGATTTTGCTGACTTACGAAGCAGGCTGGCGGCCTATGATCTTAAAGAACTAAGCGCGGCCTGTGATCTGAAGACGGCGGATATCAGGGCCAGCGCCGAGCTTATGAGCAGTGCCGCCCCGGCGGTGTTTATCTATCCCGGCCGCCATAATTCCTGGTATGGTAATGATGTTCAGCGTCTGCGCCTGAAGGCCATTCTTAATGTCGTGCTGGGGGCGGAGCCTAAGGCTATAAATGATATCCGGCCGCCCAGGGTGCCGGCCGCGGCTCGTCTGCACAGTACGATTATCAACCGCCTCCTGCAGGGCAAAATAGGTTGTCTC
The DNA here is from genome assembly GCA_964608155.1 of uncultured Desulfobulbia bacterium. Taxonomy (GTDB): domain Bacteria; phylum Desulfobacterota; class Desulfobulbia; order Desulfobulbales; family VMSU01; genus JAADIV01. The sequence goes on along the minus strand of CAZSOB010000020.1, from coordinate 12,753 downwards.
GGTATTTGGGGCCAGAACCCTCTGCAGGCCCATGCCAATACCTATCGCACCATCAGCGCTCTGCGGAAAACGGATTTTATTTTCTGCTGCGATATCTATCCCGGCGAGGCGGCCCTTTATGCTGATATTATTTTGCCCGAGGCCAGTTTTTTAGAACGTTCAGAGATTGTTGTCAGCCCGGACAGGAAGCGCGTGGCTCTGCGCCAGGCGGTGCTGCAGCCTCGTTTTGAGGCCCAGGGGCCATATTGGATTGTTAAACAGATGGCCTCCCGTCTGGGGCGGGGACGACGTTTCAGCTTTGAATCGGTCAAGGAACGGCTGAGTGATGACCTGCGGCAGATGGGCCTGAGCTGGGATAAAGTGCGGGAACGGGGCTTCGCGGCCCCCCTGATCGCGGCCGCTCCATTACCCGTCTCTGGTACTGCCAGGATCAGATTAAAGAACGTACCAGCCAAGGGAACTGCCGATCAACTGTTGGAATTTACCGCCGTGCCTCCACCGCCCAAGGGCTTTATCCGGCTCCTCTCCGGTCGTTCACCGGTGGATTCCAGGGGCCAGGTAAATAACCGCTGGCTGCGTCACGAACTGGAGGAAAATGAATTATGGCTTAACGACCGTTTGGCCCGGCGGTTAAGTATTGTTCAGGGCCAGGAGCTGTTTCTTGAAAATCAGGATGGCCTGCGCAGCATGCGGCCGGTGCGGATAAAGGTTACCCCCGGCATTCGGGCGGATTGTCTTTATATGGCCCATGGCTTTGGCTGCCAGTCGCCGTTTCTGACCGCTGCCTATGGTCGTGGAGTGGCGGACAGCCCTCTGATGGTTAGGAGCGTGCCTGACCCACTCTCCGGGGTGCGGGGCGGGCGGGTTAATTTTGTGCGCTTTATTAAGGATGGCGCGCCATTGCCCATTCCCAGCCTGGATTTGCCGTTGACTGCGTCTGTTGCCCTTACGGTGAGGAATAAGGAAGATGGATAGGAACACGCAACAGAACAGGTCATCTCCAGATCCCAAGCGGCGGCGTTTATTGGCCGACGGCGGCAGGGGAATATGGTATCTGGCTCTCCTGGGCCTTTTTTACCCGCTTTTGCGGTTTGTGAATTTTGCCATTCCCCGAAAACCGCTTAAGGTGCGGGTGGAAACGAATATTCCGCCAGGGGGATTTTATATCGGTGCCGAGTTTGTTGTCTTTGCCGATACCAAAAAGGTCTGGGCCGTGTCCCGCACCTGTACCCATCTGGGCTGCAAGCTCGCTTACAACGAGACTAAGAAAGAATTAATCTGTCCCTGTCATCATAGTATTTTTTCTAAAGCCGGTAAAAGACTGGCTGGGCCGGCCAGGCGTAATCTGCCCCGTTATAAGGTCAGCAAAACCGATAGCAAACCAGGTTATATGGTGATTATTTAGGACTTATGCGGGAATTATTAGATATAAAATGGGGAGCCAGGAGCATGGCGGCCCTCTATGTCTCGTTATTCTCCGGTATGGTGCTGGCCCTGCAGTACGATCCGTCCCATCCCTATTATTCTGTCTCAGTGATAGACACCTTAGTGCCATTTGGCACTTTTTGGCGTTCCCTGCATTTTTATTCCAGCCAGCTTTTTCTGCTGTTACTGGTTCTTCATTTCCTGGCGATGTTTTTGAAAAATCCGCCCTCGGTCTCCCTGCTGAGCTGGCCCCGCCTGGTATTTGCCATGCTGGTGGTTATTCTGCTGCTGTTCAGCGGTTATATTCTGCGGGCCGATGCCACCGGTTCCTCGGCCGGGCATATAGCTGAAAACATTATTTTGTCAATCCCTCTTTTGGGACACGCTCTAAACGCCTTTCTCTTTGATATCTCTGCCGATGGCATGCGGAGGGTTTATGCCGACCATCTCATCGGTCTATGCCTGGTTTTCGTCGTTCTTACCTGGCCGCATATCAGGCGCTACGTGGTAGGCTGGCGGCAGTTCCCCTGGCTTATTCTGGCGCTTGCCGTCTGGGCGGCGCTTATCCCCGCGCCAATGGACGCGGCTAAACTCGGGGTATTTCATATCACCGGGCCCTGGTTTTTTGTCGGTCTGCAGGAGATGCTGCGCCATATACCGCCCCTGCTGGCGGGGGTAATCTGGCCGGCGCTGCTGGTGGTTTTACTCCTCTTTCTGCGTCCCGGCGCCCGTTACCGGCGCCCGGCGGCTATTTTGACTCTGTTATGGCTAACGGCCTATTGCCTGCTGACGATCATTGGCTGGCGGTAGGGGTGGCACAGACGCACGGCTTTGCTACCCGTAGGGGCGTATTGAATACGTCCTTCGTGAATAAGCAAGAGAACTTTTAAACTGTAAACCAGATGTCACATTCAGGAGGGCAGGGGCATTTCGATGCTGAAGGTTGAGCCTTGGTCTGGTTTAGCGCTCACCGTTATGCGGCCGCCGTGGCCTTCGATAATCTGCTGGACGATGGCCAGTCCCAGTCCGGTTCCTGCCTCCCTCGTGGTAAAGAAGGGGGTGAATATCTGCTTTGCTGTATTCTCATCCATGCCGCATCCAGTATCGCTCACCATGATTTCGGTTACGGTCTTTCCATCTTCACCCTCGGTTTCGGCGGCCCGGATGGTGATAATCCCCTCCTCCTCGTCAAGGGCCAGACAGGCGTTGTGAATGAGGTTGATCAGCACCTGGCGGAATTGATGCGGATCAGCCCAGCATTCCAGATTGGCGGGGATCTCGGTTTCCAGATGGCAGGTGGCCGGTAAACGGCCGCCCCGCTCTAAAATATCCTGGCTTTCGGCTATCTCACTGCTCAGGGACAACCATTGCGACTCCGGACATGCCGGTTTGGAGAATTGCAGAAAATTGCTGATCTTGCTCTCTAAACGCTGGCTTTCGCGGAGGATTATTTTGAGAAGAGTCAGGTTGCCGGGGTCGGTATCGGCATCCTGTTCCAAAACCTGGGCTGCGCCGGAAATAGCGGCAAGGGGATTGCGGAATTCATGGGCAATACCTGCCGCGATCTCGCCGATGGCCGCCATCTTCTCACTCTGTTTGATCTTGTTTTCCATCTCTCTTATGCGGCTTAGATCCTGCAGGGTATATACCCTGCAGTCATCGCAGCCCTCCGGCATATTGAGCCGGGCCCATGAATAACCCACCGGGATCTTTTGTTTGTCTTGGCGTAGAATATCAATGGCCGGTCTTTCTTCGTGACCGCCGGTGAGGGGAAAATCAGCCAGGCGGCTGATGGGGCGGCCGATGATCTCCAAGGACTGGTAGCCGGTTATCTGGGCGGCGGCCGGGTTGAATGAGGTGATTATGCCCCGGTTATCCACCGTAATGATTCCCGATGATATATCGGCGAATATCTGTTTGTAGAGCAGGGTTATGCGGTCAAAATTTTGGGAGGTCTGCTTGAGGATATCCTCAGTATGGCGCTGTCTTTGGGCCAGAAAGGAGCTGAGGATGGCGACTATATAGAAGGAGAGTCCATAGATGGTGATATTTTGCCAGAATAAATTCGGCAGGCTGCTGAACAGATGGAGGTTGTGGGGCAGGATATCATTAGGCCTGAAATATTCAGCGCTGAGAACCAGGGCGTAATTTATAAGGTTAAAGGTAGCGATGAGCAGGCCGCCGCTCTTGAAAAGCAGCATACCGGCACTGATAACCGGAAAGAAATAGAGAAAGGTAAATATGGAGTGACTGCCGCCGGAAAAATATACTATTGTCCCGATCATAATCGAGTCCATGGTAATCTGAAAGAGGGCGAACAGGCGGTAGTCCCGGCAATGGTTAAGAATCAGGCTTGAAATAATGCTGAAGATGTAGACTGCCGAGATAAAGATCAGGATGTGGGGCAGGGGGGCGATAACCAGATTGGTGAGGCTGATCTGCAGCAAGGCGATGACCCCGAGCAGGAGGCTTATGGTGCTGACCCGCAGCAGGAGAATCCATTTGATCTGGCGGCGCAGAAGAGCGGCGGCCGGGGATAAATCAGCGGGCGGTGTCATTGTCTATGCCATACTTTTTTATTTTATAACGCAGGGAGCGGAAACTGATTTTTAAGAGTTCGGCTGCCTTCATCTTGGAGCCCCCGGCCAGGGCCAGGGCCTTGATTAACAGGCGTCTCTCCAGGTTTTCAACCGCCTGCTCCAGCCCCAGGGCGAAGAAATGATCATCGGCTGATTCCGTCCCCTGCCGGGCCTCTGCCGCCTGCTTATGGGTGGCAATGGACAGACTCTCCGGCAGAATAATATTGGAGCTCTCCATGGCCACACCCCGCTCAATGACGTTTTCCAACTCCCGGACATTGCCGGGGAAGTCGTAATTCATCAAAACCTCCATGGCGTATGAGGAGAGGGCGGATATCTTCTTATCAAAGAGGCGCGAATATTTTTTTAAGAAATGGTCAACCAGAAGGGGCACATCACCCTTTCTTTCCCGCAGGGGGGGGACGCGGATGGGAACCACGGACAGGCGGTAGAAGAGGTCTTCCCGGAAACGTCTGGCAATGACCTCCTGCTCCAGATTACGGTTCGTGGCGGTTATAACCCGGATATTGACCTTGATGTTCTGTGAGCTCCCCACGGGCTTAAACTCGCGCTCCTGGATTACCCGCAGGAGCTTGGTCTGTACCAGGGGAGTTAACTCCCCTACCTCATCTAAGAAAACGCTGCCCCTGTCGGCCTCGGCAAAGAGGCCCTGCTTGTTACTGATGGCTCCGGTAAAGGAACCCTTAACATGACCGAACGCCTCACTTTCAAAGAGATTTTCCGGAATGGCGTTACAGATAATGGGCACAAAGGAATGGCTGGCAGCCTTACTGAGATTATGAACGGCGTGGGCCACCAGCTCCTTGCCGGTGCCTGATTCCCCCTGAATAAGAACATTGGCGTGGGTAGGGGCGATGCGTCTGATAAGATCAAATATCTTCAGCATTTCCGGGCTTTGGGCGATGATGCCTTGAAAGGTTTTTTGGGTTGGCTGGGCGTTTGTTGTCCGTACCGTTAATAAGGCGGAGTGGATAATTTCTTTGATCTCCGCCACATTAAAGGGCTTGGTGATATAGTCATAGGCCCCGCCCTTCATGGCTGCCACCGCGTCTTCCGGTGAGGCGTAAGCGGTAATCAGGATCACCGGTACCGTCATTCCAGCACTTCTGATCTGCTCTAAAAACTCAATGCCGCTCATTTCAGGCATCTTGATGTCGGAAATGATAAGGTCATAGTCCCGCCCCTCTAAGGCGGCGAGGGCATTCTGGGCGTTGGTGGCGGTATCGGCGCCATAGCCCTCCTTTTCCAGTAGGATCTTGAGAAATTCCCGCATGCTTAATTCATCATCTATAATCAGTATATCGGCCATGGTAGCTTATCGTCTGTCTTGATCCCCCTGCAGCAGCAGGAGGGTAATATTAGTATGGTGTTTCAATGTATCAGAGACGCTGCCGAAGAGCAGGTCGCCCGAAAAGCCATGACCGTGGGTGGTCATGGCTGAATTAACTATCCAGCCCCGCCTGAGGCCCACTCTGCTGTTTACTTGACGGTATAGGTGAAATGAAAGACCCTTTTGCGGCCGTCGTTCAGCCTGGTGCCCACATCGAGTTTATAGAGGCCTGGTTTAGTTAGGGTAATATCAGAACCAAAGGCCCCACTCATGGCCATGAGTATAATAGGGCGGCTGATTTTTCCGGCCGGATTGGTGATTTTAACCGCGGCCATGCCGTCTGTAAGCTGTTTACCTGATTTTTGGTCGGTGAACATGACTATAAAATGATTGGTGGCTGTCATGCCCATTTTGGCCATGGCCGCCTTGATGTCTTTAAGATGGGCCATGGCGCTGACCCCGTCTACTTCGACCATGGGCAGCATAATCTGTTTGCCGCCCATCTTCATAGTCATGTCCATATTCATCCCGGCCTGGGCTGTGCCGAGGGTGGCGAAGCAGAGGATAAGGGCAATGGTTATAGATTTCAGGTGCATGTTGAATCTCCTTTTTGTGATTTTTTAGATGGATGAAGCCGCCGGTATTCCCGGAATATCGGGATAAGGCAGAATAGGATGAAAGTAAGAATATGGTCATAATAGGCTCTATGTCAAAAAAAATGTGTAACTATCCACCAGCACCTCATCTTTGCTCGTTTTGAATTCCTCACATACAGGGAGTAGATACGGAGTAAAACGAACAGGAAAGCGCAGACCCCGAATCTAAGGCGCTGGTGAGCTCGTAGGGCTCGGGGTTACTCCAAAGGGGTGAACTGTTCCGAAAAAATATCGGTATCCATATCTATCGCTTTCCTCAAAAGAGCAGGTCTCTATGGCGGAGACCCGATCAACAATTTTCACACTTCCTGATTTCATGCCTGTTCTCCTGCGCAAACCATATTTACACCTATTGAAACGTCACAAGCAAATCTCAGTGCCGTAATCTAAAGGCTCAATGTCAGTTATGCCACCTATTATAATAAAAAGCGATATAGAAACTGGCATCTTTTTCAAGGTAGATTTAAAGCCGTTCTGGTTGGTGTCGATGAATATTTGTCACAGCTTTTCCGTCACATACGTAAGTGCTCCATGAACACCCCGCTGATTGGTGGCTTCAGTTTTAGATATTGCCCATTACTCTGAAATGATATATCAATAGTAACTATTCAGCGTGATGCCTAAAAGTAACGATAACCCCAGAGCGTAACTGTTCAGCGTAGACTCCGAGATGGGGTGCTGCTGAATAGTTACAGCCAAGGAAAGGTATTATAACGGAATAAATTGTATGAGTAGAGGTAATAATGTTTAAATTTATCCATGCCGCAGATGTTCATTTAGATAGTCCATTGCGCGGTCTATCCCGTTATGAATCCGCACCGGTGGAATCTATTCGTGATGCATGCCGAAGGGCATTTGAGAACCTAATAGATATTGCCATTGAAGAAAAAGTTTCTTTCGTTTTATTGGCCGGTGATCTCTATGACGGTGATTGGAAAGATTATAATACAGGTATCTTTTTTAACCGGCTTATGGGCCGACTCGGCCGGAATCATATTTTTGTTTATGTTGTTGCGGGAAACCACGACGCTGCCAACCGAATGACGAAGGCCCTGGAAAGTCCAGCCAACTTGACAATTCTGTCTTCCCGAAAGGTTGAAAAAATCAAGTTGGATGAATTGTCGGTTACTATTTACGGGCGAAGTTTTGGGTCGCAGCACGTTGACGAAAACCTTGCTGCCGGGTTTCCCGCTGCTGAGGATAGAATGTTTAATATCGGCTTATTACACACCAGTCTTGACGGCCGGGAAGGCCATGCTGTGTATGCCCCTTGTTCAGCTGATGATTTACGCTCTAAAGGCTACCAGTATTGGGCTCTTGGCCATATTCACAAACAAGAATTTGTTTCGAAAGATCCGTGGATTGTGTTTCCTGGCTGTATTCAGGGACGCCATATAAAAGAATCCGGTGCCAAGGGTTGTGTGCTCGTTACAGTTGAAGAAGGAGCCGTCAGCGCGGTGGAACAAGTCCCGCTGGATGTTTTGCGCTGGGTAAAGTGCGGTGTTGATTTAACCGATGCTGCCGACATGAGAGAGATTCTCGATCGTACACGAAAATCTATCGAAAACAAAATATCCTCAGCAGACGGGCATCCTGTGGCAATGCGAATTCGTTTTGAGGGGGCAACCATGATGTCAGATGAACTATCAGCCTTCCCAGAACGATTAGAACAACAAATTAAAGCTCTTGGGGCGGAAATCTCCGGGGATGATTTGTGGATAGAGAGAGTTGAAAACGCGACCGTTGGTAAACAGGATTTAGAAGCTGTTTTATCTGACGACAGCGCATTTGGGAAACTGCTTAAAGACATCCTGGCAACATCTGACAATCCGGATGAAATAAGCGGTCTCAAAGATGTGATTTCTGACCTTCGAAAGAAGATACCACCAGAGGTGTTTGGCGTTAACTCCGTTTTAAATCTTGATGATAATCAAATCATTGAGCGTTTGATTGAAGAGGCGAAGCATATGTTAACCGGCAGACTGTTGACAGTGGGAGAAGAGCAATGAGAATCGACCGGCTCGATTTGACTGCATATGGTTCCTTCACTGACAAATCATTGAATTTGGCGGAAGGTAATGCGGGGTTGCATTTGATTTACGGCGACAATGAGGCTGGCAAGAGCACTTCGTTGAGAGCTCTTATCGCCTGGCTGTTTGGTATTCCGGCCCGCACCAACGACAATTATCTTCACTCAAACCCGCAGTTGCGAATAGGGGGAAAGCTCAGGCTTTCAGGCGGCGAAGAAATAGAGTTTGTACGGAGGAAAGGTACGAAAGGCACTCTGTTAGAACCGGGCACGAATACGGCCATAGATGATTCGGTTTTGATGCCGTTTTTACCGGGCGGCATTGATGAAAATCTGTTTACGAAATTATACGGAATAGATCATGCCGGACTGATCTCGGGCGGCAGGGAGCTGTTGAGCCAGTCTGGTGATCTCGGTCAGGCGCTTTTCAGCGCTGCGGTTGGAACCGCAGATTTCCGTCAGATATTGTCTGAGTTGCAGGATAGCGCCGAGAATCTCTTTAAGCCCAGAGCCTCCACAAAAATGGTGAATCAGGCAATATCATCTTACAAGGAAGCAAAAAGACAAATCAAGGATTCGAGTCTTCCCGTTGCGGAATGGAAAAGACTGCAGAAAGAACTTGTATTCGTCTTGTCTGAGATTCAAAAAATTGAAGAAGACATCACGGGAAAGAGAAAAGAAAAGAACCAGTTGGAAAGGCTTAACCGTGTGAAAGGAGCGCTGGCAGAACGCCGGGAAGTTTTGGCTAAAATTTCAGAATTGGGAGAAGTGTTACTTCTCTCAGAAGATTTCGATGACAAACGAAAAACAGCCGCCAGCAATCTGCAACATGCCAGGGACGCGAAAAAAAGAGCTGAAACTAAGCTGATTCACCTGAGAGAAGATTCGGAAATGTTGAATCTTCGCGAGGAATTACTGGAGAACGAAGAGGTTATCCTCGCTGTTCACAAAGAATTGGGAGCCGTTGAAACTGCAATTAAAGATCGACCTCAACAAGATGGGAAACGTCGTCTCTTATGCAATGAGGCAGAGCAGCTGCTGAAGAGTGTGCGTCCCGGTCTTAGTATTGATGATTCCGACCAGTTACGGCCGCTAACCAATAACAAAAAGTGGGTTTCAGGCTTGGCTCAGAAATATAGTCTTCTGGATCAAAAAAAAGAAAAGGCTAAAGCCACACTTCGTGATATCAAAGATAAGCGGGCAGCAATTAAGAAGGAGTTGGGGGAACAGAAGCAATCGACTTTGGATCTGAGTGAATTAAAGGCGGCAGTCGCGGCAGCCCGGAAAGTTGGTGATATAGATCAACGATTGGCCGATTTGCAAAAACGCGCCTCAGATGAGACAACTGCCTGCGCGAGTGAGCTCTCCAGGCTCGGAAGATTTTCCGGATCCAGCGAAGAGCTCTCAACAGCTGCCATGCCCATGTCAGAGACATTGGATATATTCGAGAAGCAATTTGATGAATTATCCGAAAAAACAAGAGATTATGAGCGTCGGCGGCAAGAACTCGTAGAAGATCAAAAACAGGCGGAACAGGCCCTGAAATCCTTGTTGTTGACAAGCGATGTGCCGACGATTTCGGAGCTTGAAGACTCGCGAAGGATACGGAATACCGGCTGGAGCCTAATAAAGCAAAAGTACATCGAAAAACTTGATGTAGAAAAGGATATACAGGAGTTTGTGCCTGATTCTGATCTGTCAACATTTTATGAGCAAAAGGTCGATGATGCGGATTATGTATCGGACCGACTCCGTCTTGCCGCAGACCAGGTAGTAAAACGGGCGGATCTTGAGGCAAAGATTGACGATCTCACTTTACGTCACAATGAGATCATAAAAGAAATCAGCAAAACAAACGAAGCCGGAGAAACGCTTCAGGCGGAATGGCATTTGATTTGGACACCATTGGGCGTAGAGACGGGAACTCCAAGGGAAATGAAACAATGGCTCCTTAAGGTGGAGAATATTCTCTCAAATGTTAAGGCCGCGAAAATTGTTTCCGGTGACGCGGAAAGACTTGCCGAGCATTGTAAATCAATCAGCAAATCTGTCTCTCTGCAGATAGTAAAATTTGATGATTCATTAGATATGTCAGGCATGAATCTTGAGGCTCTGATAAATCTGTGTGAACAGAGAATTGAGAAAGAGGAAGCTGCTCTCGCGCGGAAGCACCAGTTGGAGCATTCTCTGGACGACACAGAGATTCGTATTAACCGGGCGCAGAAAGAGTTTACCTCAATTGAGAACGATCGGGTTAACTGGGCACAGGAATGGGGCCAGGCCATTGATGGTTTAGGTTTGCAGCCTGATGCTCATCCGGAACAAGCGGTTGTGGCTTTTGAGCAGTTATTGGAATTTTTTAACAAATTCGACAAATCAGAAGAATTGCGCAAACGAATCTATGGAATTGATCAGTTTGTAAAGGAATTTGACCGTAAGGTCTTCACTTTTGCCGATGCTATTGGCTTTAAAAGAGACAGGCGGGAGGCGGGTATTATTGCCGCGCAGCTCAACAGTGACCTGAATGATGCTCGTGAAGTAAGGGCGAGTCTGAAAAAGATTGAAAATCAGAAAAATGAAAAAGAGGACGAAATTGAAGATGCTGATATAACGATTCGCACGGCACAGGAGCAACTTTCTTTATTAATGGATCAAGCTGGTGTAGACACGGAAGATGAGCTGGAGCAAGCCGGTGAAAGATCAAGGCAAAAGCGTGAGCTGCAAAATAAAATTGATACGTTGGAACAAGAACTCATACGCAATGGAGATGGGTTAAGTATCACAGAATTGGAGCAAGAAGCAAACAGTGCAGATATTGATGCTATTGGAGGAGAACTGGAAAGAGTTGCGTCGGAGCTGCAAGAACTGCAGAAAAAACGGGATATGTTACGCGATCAACGGCAGACACTGCAAAACGATATTAAGGTTAAGGATGGTAGTGGAACAGCCGCAAAGGCATCAGAAGAGGCAGAGCAGCATCTTGCCGCCATGGTTTCTGATGTCGAGCAATATCTTCGTTTGAAAATTGCCGCGCTTATCCTGGAGGAAAGAATAGAGGATTATCGCAGGGTAAATCAGGCTCCGGTTCTGGCCAGGGCCGGTGAAATCTTTTCTAAACTCACCCTTAGCTCCTACACGCACCTCCGGGATGAACTGGGCAAAAATGGCAGACCTGTCCTCCTTGGAGTACGCTCAAACGATATAGAGGTGTCAATTGATGGAATGAGTGACGGCACCAGAGATCAGCTTTTCCTGTCGCTTCGTCTTGCTACTCTTGAACACCATCTAAGTAGAGGTGAACCTATGCCTTTGGTTGTTGACGATATTTTGATAGGTTTTGACGACAGTCGTACAAAAGTCTGCCTCGAAATCCTTGCGGAGCTGGCATTAGATACGCAGGTCTTACTTTTCACTCATCATCGGCGGGTTATGGAAACAGCAGGAAAAATTGATACAGAAGCTGGAATCTATGAGCATACGCTGCATTGAGAACAATGAATCAACAATCAGTCAAAGTTGATGGCGTCATAAAAAGTCCGATCTCCGGTGTTGTGGCGTTTCGGCAGACCTTCGACATACCATAATATATGGCCGAAGCCCTGCCGAACCACTACGCTGTGTATATCGAACTTTTCGCAGTCTTCGCTTAGCTGACTTAGCCATCGTAAGTGTGTGACGGACTTTTTGCGAGTCCGTCAAAGTTGGCCCAAGAACAAATTCTCCCGCAACTTTTCGAAATTCCCTGCTCCCAAAAACTCGCTCAAAAGGAGGTGACGATCGTAACAAAAAGCTGCATAAAAAGGCGACATTCTACTTGATATCGCTCGGTGCCATTCACAGGGTGATTAATCTCCGCCTCAAAGGAGCCGGTATGTTCTGAACAGCTGACTTAACGAAAGAGTTTATGTTGATTGCAATAATAATCGACTAATTGTTGAAACTGCTTACTACCGCCAGCATAAATCTTGTTTGCCGGGTTTAGTATCTGTTGCAGGGCCTCCTGGTAGGCATCAACGCCGTTGATATAATTATATATTGGTTCACGGCCGCATTTGCCGTTCAATAAACGATTCATGTAGTTATTGACCCTTGACCAGGCTGGATAATTGTTGCGAAAGTCAGCGTCTTTTTTCTTGGCCGTCTCTATGCTTTGTCTCATCATCTTCTGTAAGCGTTGCTTAAATAAATAATTATAGATACTGCCGGCGATGATGGTGGGCCCCTGGGTGGAGACCCCCACCGATTTGTAGCCCCCGTTATTGGTGGTGATAATAACAATCATGGTTACAGTGCCGGGATGGCGCAGACGGTTCTGGTAGGGATTGAACTGGCTGACAAAGAGCGTCGACCGGCCGTGGGGGGCAGTACCTGTCTTGCCGGACACCAGATTTACATGGTGTTTAAAAGTGGCCCGCATGGAGGCCCCGGAACCTCGGTTACAGACGGCGTAGAGGGCCTGCATCTCGTCCTTACGCTCCCGCTCCGAATCGAAGAGGGGAATAGGCTGTTGATCTGGGTCACTAACTGCCTCAAATATGGGCTGGTTGTTAATGGTTATTTCTTTGACGAAAGATGGCTGGCGGTAATTGCCGTCCAGAAAGGCATTGTAAATGCCCAGCCATTTGCGTACCGGCACCACTGAGGCTCCGATTCCAAAGGGCCAGTATTTGGCATCCTGATGGTTATACTGCATACCGATGCGGTCAAAACCGT
>CAZSOB010000019.1:0-14861 GCA_964608155.1 uncultured Desulfobulbia bacterium | reverse complement strand
TCTATATCTATTATGGTGTGCTGCTGTCTGGCACGGGCCTCATCCGCCTCCTTAACGATTTCTATAAATTTTTTATTTGTCTTTATTAACCGGGCATTAAGCGCCTTCAGCTTTTTAAGGTTAAACGGATATGACGGCCATTTTTTATAGGAGGCCGGAGCGATTTTATCCCAGGGCATGGCATTTTCAGAATATTTTTCACCAATCCTGGAGTACATAAAACGAGTAGGCAGAACTATATCAGAAGTAACCCCCCTATCCTGAGTAGAGCCGCCATTTATGCGATAAAATTTCTGGGTAGTTAATTTAAGGGCTCCCAGAGGCTGATATCTGGACATATTAATTCCAAAGAATGAGGGGAGTTGATTGTCAAGGTTAAGCATGGTCTGCACTGTGCCTTTGCCATATGAATGCCTGCTCCCGACAATAAGAGCCCGGCCATAATCCTGCATAGCTCCGGCAAAGATCTCCGAGGCCGAGGCGCTGAACCGATTAATTAAAATCAGCAGGGGGCCGCTATACGAAATACCGGAATCGGTATCAAAGAGGATATCGGTTTTGTCATTGGCCCTGATTTGGACAACCGGCCCGGTGTGGATGAACAAACCGGCAATTTTCACCGCATCTACCAAGGCCCCGCCGCCGTCATTACGAAGATCAATAATGAGGCCTTTTATATGTTGGGCGGTTAATTTATTCAAGGCCCTTCTGGTGTCATCTGTAACATTACGTTTTCCCCTGAAATCACGGTAAAAGGAGGGGATTTTCATGTAGCCGATAACTCCACCACTACTGGGGAGTTGGATGGTGACGGCCTTGACAAAGGTATCCTTTAGCTGGACGATATCACGAATAATGGAGATAATGCGTATGGTGCCGTCTGGCTTTTTAACGGTGAGCCGAACCAAGGAGCCCTTCTTGCCCCGAATAAGACTGACCGCGTCCCGCAGCCTCATCCCGGCAATATTAACCGGTTCCTTCCGGCCCTGGGCGACCATTAGTATAATATCATCGGCGGTTAACTGTTTCTGACGATAGGCGGCACCGCCTGGAATAATCCGCACTACCTTTACATAACCGCTTTCTTCCTGAAGCACGGCTCCAATGCCCTCCAGTGAGCCCCGCATATGAATATCAAAGTCTTCCTTCTGGCTCGGGGGCAGATAATCACTATGGGGGTCAACGGCCCGGACGATAATCGAGAAGAAACGGTTATAGGAGTCCTGGTTATCCATTTTAAGCATGCGGCTGAACAGATATTTGTCGCTTTTCCGAACCTTTTCCAGGGCCTCTTTTTTGATTTCCGCGGGTTTTTTTATCCTTGTCTTACCACCTTTACTTGTTTTAGCAGCGGCCTGATTCATCTCCTGAATATCAAGATACTGGCTTACTACCTGATATTTTATATCCTTGCGCCATCTGTCACGCAGTTGTTTTATTGTTGCGCAGTAGCGTAACTTTTTCGCGGCAGACTGCATTGTTTCAGCCTTGTTTAAATCAATTCCTTTGTCGAATATTGCGGCGGTAAGCGCCTGTACCTGCCTTACCCGTTCTTTTAATATCTCATCCGTGACAATTGGGAATTGTAGATGACCGCTTCTCATCTCATCATCTAACTTTAATTTAAAACCGCTGAGAGAATCAACATCCTTCTGGAGAAAAAACTGTTTACGCGGGTCAACCTGTTTCAGGTAAAGTTTAAAGGCCTGCCTGGAAATTTTATTGTCTAAGGGCCGGTGATAATAATGATAGGTGGTTATCTGGCGGTTAATTATATAGCTCAGAAGCTTGGCCCGCTTAAGCTCATAATCCCGACTGTGTTCAGCGGCCTGCAGACAGGAGGCGGTTATAAAGAAACTGAAAAACAGTAGAAAGGCGATACGTTTTATCATAATATTTGTTCCATTTTTAAAAAAAGGGAAAAGAATACGGCTGCCGAGATACGACAAATATGAATTTTATCATATAGAAAATGGTATTTCGGCAAAAATCATCTTTACCACCTCTATATAATGATTCAGGCTTTTAGTTTTGGTGATTTTTTTGCGAATTTTAGCCGGATTTTCAAAAAGTACGGCCATATAACGCCAAATCCCTTTCAGTCGGCCCAGAATATGAGAGTCACCGGATAAACGTCCCTGGTACTGCTCCAGCAGATCATTTAAAAAAGTTTTTAATATATCCCTATCGCTGTCGCTTTTCAAGTACAATCCCCCTGCCTTGATCCCGGCAGGTAGAAACGGGTCGGCAAGGAGACCTCTACCCAGCATGACACCCTGTATCCCCGGCAGCCGTTGATATATCCTCATAAATGAGTCTTGGTCAGTGATATCACCATTATAGATCAGGCGGTGACGGGTCAGGGCCCGGCAATTTTGAAAGGCCTCAAGATCGGCGCGGCCTTTATACATCTGGCGGCCGAGACGCGGGTGAATAATTATCTCGGTAAGGGGGTATTGATCCAGGATTGGCAGCAGCCGGTAAAGTTCTGCCGCGGAATCAAGACCCAAACGGGTCTTAATGGAAATCTGCTCTGGGTAGCGGGCCATTACAACATCCAATATCCGGCAGATTCGATCCTGGTGCGGCAACAGCCCGGAGCCTCTCTTCTTTTTTGTTACCATGGGGCTTGGGCATCCCAGGTTCCAGTTGATTTCCGACCATCCCAGGTTAAATATATGCTGGGCGGTGAAGAGGAATTCGTCGGGATCATTACTTAATATCTGCGGAATCAAGTCGGCGTTTTTATTATTTTCAGGATTTATATCTCTTAGATAGGCGGGTTTTATGCGACGATGACCATTTGCCGCCTTAAGCGAACTTATAAAGGGGGCCATAGCCCGATCCACCCCTCTAAAATACCTGGAAAATGTGGTGCGGTAAATACAATCTGTTATTCCCCTTAAAGGGGCCAGGTAAATTTTCATTAGTAGATAATGGTTGACAAAAAAAGGCTGGTAAATATAAATGAGAAAATTATTCTTGTTTAAGGGGAGTTTATAGAAAATGGACGAATTGCGACGGCAGGTTACCATAATTACCGCCTTGGGTAAACGCTATTCAGGTAATATCGATATCCCTAATCCCACCCTGCGCACCACGGATTTATTTAATAGTTCCAGTACATTTTGGAAAAATCAGCAGCAATCCAGATTTTTTAAGGACTCTCTCCTCCTCCATGAGGCACGGCTCATGCTTTCCAGCGGCGCCTTTTATGAAAGTTATGGCAATCTGCAGCTCAGGTTAAGTGCCGTTATCGCCTTTTATGACGAATTCACCACCCTGGGCCGTGATGATGAGCGGGCAAGAGTAGAGACAATCCAGGCCAAGACCGGGGAACAAAATTCAAATGTCAAGATTATTGCCAATACCATGGGCAACTCCTATTATGAAATAAGCGGCGCGGTGAATGGTGCGGTGCAAAAAAAATCCCATGACCGTTTCCTGCCCTTGCAGAAGGCGGTTATTACTGAAATAATCAAAAAAGAAGATAAATGGTTTAAGAGGCCGCTTAACCTTAAAGCTGATTTTATCGGCGTTAATACCAGTTATATTGAAGCCTTAAATATTTCTGACCCGTCTTAATCATGTTAAGCGCCATTCGAGAGGAACTTAAAGAGAGGGAAAAAGAGTTTCTGGGGCCCACGGCCTGCCTCAGTGCCGCTGCCGTTCGCCGCCGGGCAGACGAGCAAGGCGGCTACCGCCTGGATTTTGCCACCGATGCCGACCGCATTCTGCATTCCAAGGCCTATACCCGTTATATAGATAAAACTCAGGTCTTCTATATGGTCAGAAATGATCATATTACCCATCGGGTTCTGCATGTTCAGTTAGTCTCCAAGATTGGCCGCACCATTGGCCGTTTCCTTGGCTTAAATGAGGATCTTATCGAGGCCATTGCTCTGGGGCATGATATCGGCCACCCGCCCTTTGGTCATGATGGCGAAAAGATTCTCTCTGAAATCTGCCGTCATCACGGTCTGCCGTATTTTCTCCATAATCTGCAAAGTGTCCGCTTCCTTGATAGTATTGAAAAACAGGGCCGGGGGCTTAATCTGACCCTCCAGACCTTAGACGGCATTCTCTGCCATGACGGCGAAATTCACCAACAAATGCTGCGCCCGGAGCGCCATAAAACCTTTGCCGATTTTGACCGGCAATGCCGACAGAAGGGTGAGGAACCCGCCCTGGAGATCAGGCCCGCTACCATGGAGGGCTGTGTGGTAAGAATGGCCGATACCATCGCCTATATCGGCCGTGATATAGAGGATGCCATTGAGCTGAATCTGATTAAGCGGGAGGATATCCCGGCTCCCTGCACCGAGGTTATGGGTTGTACCAACGGTACCATTGTCTACCGCTTAGTCACGGATCTCATTGACAGAAGCCACACTAAAGACTATATCGCCTTCAGCCCCAAGGTCTCAGAGGCCCTGCAGAGACTGAAAGCTTTTAATTATCAGTATATCTATCTGAATCCGGCTATTAAGAAAGGGGCTGAGAAAATAGCGGATTACTACAAACAATTATTTAACACCTGTCTGAGACATTTTCAAAATTCAAGGCGCGGGCCTGAGATCTTTGAAGCCTTTGTCTCCCACCTGAGCGCTGAACGGATCGCGGCGACACCGCCGGCAGGGATTGTCCGCGATTTTATCGCCGGGATGACGGACGATTATTTCATGACCCAGGTAAAAGGATTAACAGATTAATGCACGATAGAATGAAAAAATTGATGCCGGGCGAAAATACGCTCATGGTACTTATTGCCTCTTTTATAGGTGCCGGTGCCGGACTGGTGAGCATATTGTTTCGCAGCGTTCTTGAGCTGGTGCATAAAGTAATTTTTGTCAACGGCTATTCCTATGTGCAGCAGGGGGGATGGCATTTACTTCTCCTGCCCCTTGTCCCCATGTGCGGTATGATCCTGCTCATTCCCCTGTCTCTGCTTTTTCCGGGTGAAATAAATGGTTATGGTCTGCCCAAATTCCTGCGCAAGGTTAATATGGAGGGGGGATATATACGTTTTAGAACTATTATCTTAAAGATATTATCATGCTCACTTACCATCGGTACCGGCAACTCAGCCGGAGTTGAAGGCCCCATCGCCCTGGTCGGCGGGGCTTTAGGATCGCAGTTCGGTCAATTCTTCCGGGTATCCGGGGAGCGCATGAAGATATACATAGCCGCCGGCAGCGCTGGGGCCATCGCCGCGGTCTTTAACGCCCCCATTGCCGGGGTGTTTTTCGCGGCTGAAATAGTCCTGCTCGGCACCTATGAAATATCATCATTCTCGGCTCTTGTTGTCTCTTCGGCCATTGCCACCGTGATATCCAGAGCCTATTACGGTGAGACGCCGGTCTTCCAGATTCCCCCCTACCACCTGGTTTCATCATTTACCGAGCTGCCCCTCTATATGATTATGGGCCTGTTCATGGGGGTCATTGCCGTTGTTCATATTCGTTTTTTCTATAAAGTTCGTGATTTCTTTGTTAATTGGAACATACATCCGCAGGCCAAGCCCATTGTCGGGGCCTTTCTCGTTGGTCTCATCGCCATATTCTTCCCCAATGTAATGGGGGATGGTTACGATTATATCAAGGTGGTACTGGCCGGTCATGCCGTACTATGGGTCATGGCAGTACTGATATTTCTCAAGATTGCCGCCACTGCCATTACCTTGGGGGCTGGCGGCTCCGGCGGAGTTTTTGCCCCGGCCCTGTTTATCGGCGCAGTGGCGGGCGGCGCCTTCGGCGGAGTGGTTCATTATCTTTTTCCCCTGCATACCGCTGCCCCCGGTGCCTATGCCGCGGTGGGGGTAGGGGCATTTCTGGCTGCCTCCACCCATTCGCCGCTTACCGCCATTTTCTTGCTCTTTGAGATGACCGGTGATTATCGAATTATTGTTCCGGTTATGTTAAGCAGCATAATCGGCACTACTGTGGCCCACTGGCTCTGCAAAGATTCTATTGACACCGTGGATTTCAGCCGTGAGGGTATTGATATTCATGAGGGGCGTGAAACCGCGATTATGAAATCAATCAAGGTGGGGACAATCCTTGATGAAGATGTTAATTTTATAAGTGAAAACGCCAATGTGGATCAATTATTGAAGATATTTTCCATGGCCAAAGACGGCTTCTATTTCCCGGTAATTAATGAGACTGGAATGATGACCGGTATTGTCTCTCTTCAAGACGTCAAAACTGTCCTTCATGATGAGAAATTGCGCTGTAACGCCACAGTGGGCAAGGTCTGCGCCCGTAATGTAATCTTTGTTACTCCGGATGATAATCTCTACGACGCTATGCGGATCTTTGACATTAAGGGATTTGATGAAATCCCGGTGGTGGAGAATAAAAGCTCGCCATGGGTCTTGGGGATGATAAAAAGAAGGGACATCCTGGAGGCCTACCACAGAGAGGTTATTAAACGCGGGATAAGCGCCAAGAGCTGCCCCATTAAATTTGACTGACGGAAAATAAAGCGAAGGAGGGGAAAATGACGGTGAAGGTGGGTATTATCGGCGGTTCGGGGCTGGATGACCCGGATATTCTAAAAAATGCCACCCGTTTAGAGACGGAAAACCTTTACGGCCGCCCCTCGTCGGAGCTGACTTGTGGACGCATCGGCGGGGTTGAGGTTGTTATCCTGGCCCGTCATGGTCTGGATCATTCCATTTATCCCGGCGCGGTTAACTTCAGGGCCAATATTTACGCCTTGAAAGAGATGGGCTGCACCCATATTCTCGCTGCCACCGCCGTGGGCTCCCTGCGCCGGGAGATAGAGCCTGGACATCTGGTATTGCCATCCCAGTTTATTGATTTTACCAAACGGCGGGAGAATACTTTTTTTGACCATGGGCCTGTGGTGCATACCCCCATGGCCGAGCCCTTTTGCCCGAATTTACGCCATCTGTTATTCCAACAGGCCGGGGCCCTGTCTCTTCCATGCCACGCGGACAAGACAGTTATTACCATTGAGGGCCCCCGGTTCTCCACCCGGGCCGAGAGCCATATGTTCCGCAGCTGGCAAGCCGATGTCATCAATATGAGTACCGTACCCGAGGTTAATCTGGCCCGGGAACAGAAAATTCACTACGCCGCCGTGGCCATGTCAACCGATTATGACTGCTGGCACGAGGATGAGGAGCCGGTAACCTGGGAGATGATTATGGCAACCATGAACAAGAACGCCCATAACGTCATACGCCTCTTCAGCGAAACAATCCCCCTTATCTCAGATTATGACGATATCTGTCAGTAACTGTTTTAGTTCAACTTCATCACCGGGCACAGAGGACAAAGAAACTTCTTCAAAACTGGCGGTTGCCTGGTTAGAGTTTTGCATTAAGGCTGTCTGGTGATTTTATGCCGGGAGACAGACTAAAAATTTTCCCCCGTACCAAGGGGACAGAATTTTTTTCGCGTTTGTTTGCGAAAATCATTCTGTCCCCGAATCGCAGCCCGGAAAAATAAAAGTCCCCTTAGTCCTGTAAACATTATTAATGCCGGTTCTTAATCGGACACTGATTTATCACCACTTTCGGAAAAAGTTACGAAATTTCGTTGTAAAACGCTGAATTCTCTTGAATTAATGATAATTTTACAGGCTTGCCGACTGAAAAAACAATATTACTACCACTAAAGGAGAACAAAATGCCTATTAAATCATTAATCCGTTCAATCCCTGATTACCCCAAGAAGGGGATTATGTTCCGTGATATAACCACCTTGATTAAAGAACCGGTGGGCTTCAGGCTGGTAATCGACAATCTGACCCAGCGCTATATAAACGGCGAAGTTGACTACGATATAATTGTCGGTATTGAGGCCCGCGGTTTTATCATGGGCGGCGCTCTCTCCTATACCCTGGGCAAGGGATTTGCCCCCATACGAAAGGCCGGCAAGCTGCCAGCTGATGTTTACAGCCAGGAATACGCCCTGGAATACGGCACTGACAGCATAGAGATTCACCAGGATGCCTTAAAACCAGGGGCAAGAGTATTACTGGTTGACGACCTGCTGGCCACCGGCGGTACGGCCCTGGCCGCCGCCGCTCTAATAGAAAAACTGGGGGCCACGGTGGCAGAGATGGCCTTTATTGTCAATCTGCCGGATGTGGGCGGTGAGGCCAAGCTGCGTGACAAGGGCTACAGCATATATTCTCTCACCGAATTTGAGGGTGAGTAAGATTTTATAGAGGGCTTAGATTACCGGCAACAACTCATTTATCAGGCGCAGTAAATTGCCCTGGGCTCGTTTAACCTCGGTTAGAACCTCATCCATGATGATGGGCTGAAAGTTATCCGGATCGTTGATATTGGCAATTATGGAGATAGCCGCAGCCCGCATGCCGGCATGACGGGCCGCAATGATCTCCGGGACGGTGGACATTCCCACGGCCTGAGCGCCACAATTAATCAAGAACCTGGTCTCAGCCGGGGTCTCTAAGCTGGGGCCGGGAATGGCGGCGTAAATTCCGCTGCTGAAATCTTCAATTCCCAGCCGGGCGGCATTATCCGAGGCCTGCCTGATAATTCGTTCATCATAGGCCCTCGACATATCCGGGAAACGCGGCCCCCAGTCATCATTATTTATGCCGCGCAGGGGATTACCACCCATGAAATTGAGGTGATCCCGGATCATCATCAGACCGCCGACCCGTAATTCAGAGCTCAGGCCGCCGGCAGTATTGGCGGCAAGAAGTGTCCGGCAGCCCAAATACGCCCCCAGGCGAACGGGTAATACCACCTCTTTAAGCGAATATCCCTCATAATAATGCAGGCGGCCCTGGAAGATAATTATTTTCTTAGCGCCGATTCTACCGCTGATTAGCCGCCCCTTATGACCGGGAGCGGTGGCTTGGGGCAGACCTGGAATTAACTGGTAGGGAATCTCATCGCTGATCTCTAAATCAGGCGGCAAAGCGGCCTGACCAGTCCCCATAATCAGCATAATCTCCGGTGCAGTGTTGAGGCGCCGGGCCAGGAAAGCACCGGCCTTCGCCACCCGTTCCTGATAGGGGGCAGAGTCCATATTATTTCCTAAACGGCTCGGGCCGTTAGGCGCTTCATATTCCGGCGCACAGCCTCCAACTCCTGAGGATTAAGGCCGGCGCCGTAAGCGATATTATCCGCCCTCTCTTGGGTCATGAAATCATCGGGACCGTGGGCATCGGAATTTAGCACCAGATCAGCCCCGCTGGCGGCTGCCAGCCGGACGACGTGGCCGTTGGTCAGAGAATGGCCCTTGCGGCCTGATATTTCAATGAATATTCCCCTGGCCGCGGCGAGTTCCATCTCCTCGGCACTGATGAGGCCGGGATGGGCCAGAATATCCACCCCGGCTTCAATGGCTGCCAGATTGGTACCGGGGGCAACCGGTTCAACAATTGTCTCACCATGCACCACTATAATTTGAGCCCCCAGCTCACGGGCCTGGGCGGCAAGTTGAGCGATCAGTGGCGGCTGGACATGGGTCAACTCAATACCGGCAATCATCCGGGTGGCGGAATGGCGGTTCCAGTCAGCCGCGGCCCGCACTATACGGGGAATGATAAAGTCGAGATTCGAGGAGTCGGCATGGTCAGTAATGGCCATGGCCTCATAGCCCATGGCCTCAACCCGGCGCAGATGCTCCGAGGGCACCAACTCGCCGTCACTGAAAAAGGTGTGCGAATGAAGATCAATCATGTTGGCCTCTTAATGAATGAAGGCAGGCCTCGGTAATTGTGATATCGATAATATCACCAGGGTTTAAAGAGGCATTGCTTTTAAAATTTACTATATGATTGGCGGCGGCACGACCGCTCCATTGTCCTGGACTGTGGCGGCTTTTACCTTCAACCATCACCTCTTGAACTCGGCCCACATATTCTTTATTACGTTCTGCCGCAATGCGGTTTATCTCTTCCTGCAGAAGAGATAAACGCCGGCTCTTGACCTCCTCTGACACTTTATCGGCAAAAGCGGCGGAACGGGCCTGGGGCCGGTCGGAATATTTAAACGAATAGGCCCCGTGATAACGTATGTCCCGCACCAGATTCATAGTGGCCTGAAAATCCTCTTCATTTTCACCGGGAAAACCAATAATTATATCGGTAGTGAGAGCGATATCCGGCCTGACTGCCCGCAAAGCAGCCACCCTGTCCCGATAATGTTCAATAGTGTAGTGACGGTTCATTCGTTTCAACACATCATTGGAGCCGGATTGCACTGGCAGATGAAAATGAGGGCAGAGAATATCAATTTCGGCAAAACATTGGATCAATTTATCATTTAAGTCCTTGGGATTAGAGGTGGTGAAACGGAGTCGTCTCAGGCCTTTCACCTCCGCCGCTTCCCGCAGCAGGGTAGAAAAGTCCACCTCTCGCGCCAAATCATGACCATAGGAGTTGACGTTTTGTCCCAGCAGGGTGATCTCTTTAACCCCGTGGCTGGTCAGATGGCGGATTTCAGCGAGAATATCCGTCATCCGACGGCTGACCTCCCGGCCCCTGGTATAGGGAACCACACAATAGGTACAAAAATTATTGCAGCCCTGCATAATGGTCACAAAACGTTTATGAGCCGGGCCGCGGCGAAGATCAGGCAGATAAGGCGGAATCTCAAAGTCAGATGACTGGCTCACCGCTGTCCGCCGCCGGCTGCCGGATTTTATTTCAGCGATTAACTCTGGCAGCTTATAGATGTTCTGAGTGCCGAGCACCAGATCAACATAAGGCAGGCGGGCCAGAAGTTTACTGCCCTCCTGCTGGGCCACGCAGCCCGCTACTCCGATAATCATCTCCGGCCTTCTGCTCTTCAATTGTTTCAGGGTACCCAGCAGGCTGAAGGCCTTTTGTTCCGCCTTCTGGCGGATACTGCAGGTGTTTATCATGACAACATCAGCTTCAAAGAGGCCGGGAGCCGGGCGGCAGAATTCAGAGAGAAGCTGGGCCATAATCTCCGAATCGCGGTCATTCATCTGGCAGCCGAAGGTTTCGATATGAAAGGTGAGGGACGGCATTATGTCTTTTCCGGCCGATTACTGTTGTATAGTTTACGGAAGGCGGCAAGCCGCCGCTCCACCTCCGGAGCCAGTTTGATCTGGTAGAGTCGGGCATACTCGGCCGCCATGCGGTGGGTATTAAATACCGGCCCGTTCAAGGCTATATTCATGACGCATTTATCGATTAATTCATGGCGACAGGTTTCATCGTAAAATAATTTTAATATCTGGGGTAAGAGTTTATAAAAAGAGTCTGAATCCTCGGCAAACAGGAGAGTGGATGAATCTTCACTTAAACAGGCCTCGGAGACCTCGCACTCCCGGCCGAATTTCCAACCGGTGCGGCCCTCGTTATAGCCCTCCACCCACCAGCCGTCCATGGTACTGATGTTGGGCACCCCGTTCAGGGCCGCCTTCATGCCGCTGGTGCCGCTGGCCTCCAAGGGGCGCTTGGGGCTGTTAAGCCAGGCGTGTACTCCAGCCACCATCATCTTGGCCAGGGCCATATCATAGCCGGGAATAAAGATAAGTTTGATTAGGCCATCAGACTTTTCGTAGAGTTCCTTCTGGGTATCAATAATATTCTTGATAATATTCTTGCCTGGTTCATCTGCCGGGTGGGCCTTACCGGCAAAGACAAAATTTACCGGCCAGTTATTATTCTTGACAATTTCACTCAGGCGGTCAATATCCTCAAAAACCAGATTGGCTCGTTTGTAAGTGGAAAAACGACGGGCAAAACCAATGGTCATCACCCTTGGATTTAATTCCCGTTCAGAATCTTTGAGGTGAGAGAAAAAATTAGGCGGATCAATCCAGGTAATGTGCATCTTCTGACGATGCTCGATAAGCATTTGATTTATGAAATCAATCAACTTTTTGGTGTCCGTCTGCCAGGCCTGTTCGAGATAGGTGCGGAATTTGTCATTATTTTTCAGATCTTTCGCCCTGGCAAAGACACCTGGGTTGTTACGCCAGTCCTTAAACTCCGGAAAGATGTCGAATAACTCCGCCTTGGCAGTACTGATCCAGGTAAGATGATGAACCCCGTTGGTAACAGCCTTGATTTTATTGGCATATTGCGGGAATTGTTTCTGGGTAACCTGGCGGTGAATACGGCTTACCCCATTGGCGGCCCGGTTAATTTTCATGGCCAGGGAGGTAAAATTGAAATAGGCTGGGTTCTCGCCTTCCTCGGCCAGAAGTTCCAGAATACGGTTACAGAAGGGGTGGCCAATCTCGGCGTACATATCCCGAAAAAAACGGTCATGGCCCGCTTTTACCGGGGTATGAATGGTATAAACAACCCAGTTGGCGGCAAGTTTAGCCGTCTCCAGTATCTCCTGATCCGTGCTTTTCAACATATAGTCATCGCCCAGTTTCTCCTGCAAATATCTGGCAATGAGATGGAGGACAACGGCAACTCCATGCTGCTCATTCAGGTGAATAGTCTTAGAGGTAATATTTAAGGCCTTCATAACCGGCAGCACACCTGCGCCCAGCAGACGGCGCTGGATAGCCTTGGCCCTTTCCGAGCGGCTCTCGTAAAGATGCTGGGCGGCCTTGCGAATCCACTCCGGGGCGGAAGGCAGACTGTAATCAAGCAGAATTTCGGGGACAAAATAACTAAGATCGCTGGCGGCCTCCATCTTCATCCACAGATTACCGGCAACCTTAATCTGCTTACCACGGTCAAAAAACGGTATTTCTATCTGGAGAGGTTTCAGCGGATCAGCGGGATCTTTTAAGAGATAGAGGTGAGGAGTATCTTCCGGCCGCCATTGGGTGGCATGGGCGATCTGACCGGCCTCGGAATCCACCAGCTGCGAGAAATAACCCTTACGGTAAAGGAGAGAGATACCAATAGCGGGCAGATGGCAGTCGGCATAGCTTTTCAAGGTATCGCCGGCCAGAATCCCAAGACCGCCGCTGTAATTGGGGATTTTTGCCGGGCCGTATAATATTTTGTCGTTAAATTTACTGACCAGTTCATTCTCGTGATCAAATATATTTATTTCACGCAATACATCCCTGACCGGGTTATAGACATCATTATCGGCCCCGATTTCCATACTGACATGAGTTACAGATTCTCCCCGGGCGGAAGTCAACCTGGCCCAAACCTCTTTCAGCACCTCGGGGCTGACCCCGAAAAAAGTACCAAATTTATTGGCGGCCAACATCTGGCTGAGAATTTTATGACTGTCTAATTCAGGTTCCATATATGACATAATATAAATAGTTACAAATATAGTTGAAAAAAGTGAACGTCCAACACCGAACATCGAATGAAAAAATTCAGTGGCATCTAATTAAAGTTTTGCATTAAGCCTGACAGGTGAGGTTGGCAGGTGATTTTATGCCGGGAGACAAATTAAATTTTTTCTCCTCATCAAGGATGACAGAATTTTTTTCGCGTTTTTTCAGCGAAAATCAGTCTGTCCCCGAATCAAAGCCGGGAAAAATAAAATCAGTTCCCTAAGTGCCGTAAGCTTATTGATATGTAACTATTCAGCGTGGTGCATAGAAGTAACAATAACCCCAGAGCGTAACTGTTCAGCAGTGCTCCAGCTCGGAGTCTGCGCTTACCTCGTTCATTTAGGACTTCGAAGCATACTTTGGGTTCGGAGGTACTCCAAATGGGAACCCCCTGGTGAACTGGTACTACGACTTTTATAAATAATATGTTAAAGTTGAGCGTCTAATTAAGAGCGTCTAATTAAAGTAGTATCAACCCTGATGTTCTCGTAAAAAGTCAAAAAGCCACTTTTCGCGCCTAATGATTTCAATAGGTTATCTATGGTGAAAATGCAAAATTCGGACTTTTTACGAGACCATCAACCCTGACTCGCGAATAATAAATGGCGGGCTGCGGCCCCGGCTGTCTCGGCTTAATAGTTACAAAAATAGTAACCTATTTAAGTCGTTTCGTAAATTCCATTATGTAGGGTATCTTTTTAACAAGGGCTGTTTTCTATTGGCAAATCAACAAAATATCTTTTAGCGTATAAAAATTACTTGATATCAGTTTTTGTTTTAACCGTCCTCCATCTGTTAGAATATGATTAAATTTAAAAAAAATAATAAAAATATGTTGTCTTTTCAAAGAGTTTTCTATAATCTATATTTTTTCTAAAAATATGAAATGGTTTTATCAAAAAAAGGAGGGAATAATGCTTAAAAAATATTCTGGTACCGTCGTTTTTTTTACCTTTGCCATGTCTTTTTTGCTGTTAGCCGGAGGGTGCAGCCAGCAGAGGATTAAATCATCTCCCCCGGCTCCGGCGGCATCAACCGCTCCTCAGGAACAACATGAGGCGCCAACCGTTACCACTCCTCCCGGTTCCGAAGAATCTCTGAATACCCCCGCTGTTAAGCCGGTTCATTCATTTACCATCCTTGAAGGACGCTCCACCGGTCCCATGCTGCCAGTATATTTCAACTTTGACCGCTCGAATATCCGCAAGGATCAGGTAAGCAGAATTGAAGGCAATGCCGAGTATTTGCGGAATAATGACCAGGCGACAATTGTTGTTCAGGGCAATTGTGATGAGCGGGGGACCAGTGAATATAATATGGCTCTTGGTGAAAGAAGAGCGCAAAGCGCCAAAAGGTATCTAATTAATCTTGGCGTAAATCCTGATCGAATTACCACCATCAGCTTTGGCGAAGAAAAGCCTCTTAACTATGGCCACGATGAGCTGGCCTGGTCTCAAAACAGGCGGGACGATTTTGTCCAGAGCAGATAATTTCACCGCATAGCGAGCTTTCTGTTTTAGAAAATATCATTTGAGGGGTTACTTTATCTGCCAAAAGTAATTTTACTAACTAATTTTTTTAAGGATTAAAATGAATTTAAATTTCCGTAAT
>CAZSOB010000018.1:0-14892 GCA_964608155.1 uncultured Desulfobulbia bacterium | reverse complement strand
ACAGCTAAGCGTAGACTGCGAGGCGTGGTGGTTCGGCAGGGCTTCGGCCATACATATGGTCTGCCGAAACGCCACAACGCAGTAGATCGGACTTTTTACGATGCCATCAAAAGGGAGAAACGTCATGGATCGAATAATAAAGAGAAAGGGAGTAGTGACGGCACTAATCCTGAGTCTGCTGCTCTGGGCCTTTATGGTCTCTACAGCCTCAGCCGACAAAGGGATTGAAAGCCTGCGCAGTACAGGTGAGGCCTTTGCCTCTGTGGCTAAACGGGTCTCGCCGGCGGTGGTTTTTATTAAGGTGGAAAAGGAGGTGGCGAGGAACCGGGGTAATCAGCATATGATGCCTTTTAACAATGATCTTTTCAGGCGTTTTTTTGGTACCCCCTTTCCATATCAGCGGCGGCAGATGCCGGCCCGTAAACATCCCTATCTCGTGGCTCAGGGGTCAGGATTTATTATTGATCCGTCGGGTTATATAGTGACCAATAATCATGTGGTGGAGGGGGCTGATAAAATTACGGTGCGTTTGCAGGATAAAAGGGAATTCGTGGCCAAGGTCATCGGGGCCGATAAGCGTTCTGATGTGGCCTTAATCAAGATTAATGCCAAAAATCTGGCCACTCTGCCCATGGGCAACTCCGATAAACTGGAGGTGGGCGAATGGGTCATCGCGGTGGGGAATCCCTTTGGGCTGTCGCATACCATTACCGCCGGTATTGTCAGTGCCAAGGGCCGGAATTCCGTGGGTATTAACGATTATGAGGATTTTATCCAGACCGATGCCGCTATTAATCCGGGTAACTCAGGCGGCCCGCTGGTCAATCTCGATGGTCAGGCTGTAGGCATGAACACTGCCATTTTCAGTAAGAGCGGCGGTTATATGGGGATTGGTTTTGCCATTCCCATTAATATGGTCAGATCAATTGAGCAGCAGTTGAAGAGCAAGGGCAAGGTGAGCCGCGGGTATCTTGGGGTGATGATTCAACAGATGACTCCGGAGTTGGCAAAGAGCTTTGGTCTTAAGATAGATAATGGGGTTTTGATAGCTCAGGTTTCTGAAGGCTCTGCCGCCGACAAGGCGGGAATAAAACGTGGTGATGTGGTGGTGGGTTTTGCCGGGAAGATGGTGCATGATGTGGGTTCTTTTCGTAACCGGGTAGCCATGGTGCCCCCCAATACCAGCACCGATATTACTGTGGTCAGGAACGGCAAGCGCTTGAAACTCTCCATTACTATCGGCCGGCTGCCTGATGGTGAGATAAATTCCTTCGCCTCAGGCCTGACCCTCGACAAGCTGGGTTTTGCGGTGCAGAATATTGGCCCGAAAATGGCCCGCAAGTATGGTCTTGCCAAAGCCCGGGGGGTTATGGTAACAGAGGTGCAGTCCGGCTCTGTGGCGGCCATGGCCGGTATCAGGCCGGGTACTATTATTCTGGAGGTTAACCGCCATAAGGTGGAAAATGTCCGCCAGATGCAAAAACTTATCAGTAATGGCCGGAATTCTGTCCTGTTGCTTGTCAGTGGCGAACGGGGCAGCCGTTATGTGGTCTTGAAGGTTGAATAATTTTCTAACAGGGGGAGGGGAAATGACTGATTTGCCAGGCGCTATTCTACAGCGTGATAAGGAAACCTATGCCATTGTGCCGCGGACGCCGGCCGGGATTGTCAGCCCGGAAATTCTGGAAAAGGTGGCGCGGACTGCCAGAAAGTTCAAGGTGCCGATTATAAAAATTACCTCTGGCCAGCGTCTCGCCATGGTGGGTTTGCGGCCGGAGGATGTTAATCCGGCCTGGGATGAACTGGGCATGGATGTCGGCCGGGCCACGGAGCTTTGTCTGCATTACGCCCAGGCCTGCCCCGGTAACAGCGTCTGTAAATTCGGGGTGGGTGATTCTCTGGGGCTGGCCATGGAGCTTGAGGGGATGTTCAGCGGTCAGGAGATGCGCGCCAAGATCAAGATTGGCGTATCAGGCTGTCCAATGTGCTGCGCCGAGAGCTATATGCGGGACGTGGGGGCCTTTGCCAAGAAAAAGGGCTGGACTCTCATCGTCGGCGGCAACGCCGGCGGCAGACCCCGGATTGGTGATGTTCTGGCGGCAGATCTTACCCCGCCTGAGCTGGTGCGTCTGGCGAGGAGATTCCTGGAATTTTATAACGACCAGGCCCGCAAGAAGGAGCGCACCTGCCGTTTTGTCGAGCGGGTGGGAATAGAGGCGGTGAAGGCGGCGGTTCTCGGGGAGTCAGCCGGAGCTTAAAAACTCAAGTAGTATTTTGTAGGCGGCCCGCAGCTGGGCAAGTTCAATATATTCATCGCGCTGATGGGCCTGGGCGATATCTCCCGGCCCCCAGACGATGCAGGGCCCCAGGTGGCTGAGCTGGGCGCAGTCTGTGGCGTACGAGGCGGTGGCGGGGGGCAGATCATGGCCCCTGACCGCCATAACCTCCTGCAGGCGTTTAATGTGCCTGTTGTCTATATCGGTTTTGATAGCTCTGGCCTGAAAGATATCTTCCACCTTGGCTCGTCCCGCACATATCGCCCTGATTTGCCGGGCTGTCTCTGCCGGATCATGGCTTGGCAGCAGGCGGATATCCACCGAAATTTCACAATGATCCGGGATGATGTTTATTGATGAGCCGCCCTTGATTTTGGTGATGGCCAGCGAGGCGCGGCCCAATTCTCTGTCCGGATGCCGTCTTAACTTAAACCCCAGCATCTGCAGATCGGTCATAATATCGTACATGGCGATAATGGCGTTTTTGCCCTGTTCCGGCTGCGATGAATGGCAGGCCTTGCCGCTGCAGCTTATCCGGCAGCGGTAGACCCCTTTGTGGGCGTGGATTATATGGAGTGTGGTGGGTTCCAGTGCCAGACAGAGATCAAACTCCGGATTTCTGAGGGCCAGGGCTCTGGAGCCGGACATTGTGCATTCCTCATCCACCGTGGCGGCAAAGGTAATGTCAAAGCCTCTGTCATCCGCCTTCAGGTTAATGAGGGCGGCAAAGGCCGCGGCCAGCGGCCCCTTGTCGTCGCAGGAACCACGCCCCAGCAGACGTCCTTCTTTTATCTCACCGCTGAAAGGAGCGCTCATCTCTCTGGCGCTCACCGTATCCATATGAGCCATTATCAGTAATTTAGGGCGGCCGGGAGCCGGGAAACGGGCTATGAGATTGCGGCGGCCGGGCAGGGCTTCAAAGGCTTCATGCTCCACGCCTGCCTGGCGGCAGAGGGAGGTTAGATGAGCGCCAATCATCTCCTCGGCTGATTCCTGTCTGGTGGATAGAGGGTTTGATGACTCGCTGGGAATTTTTATGAGCTGGCAGGTTAGTTCCACGGGGTCGATGGTTATTGTCATGGTAGTCTTGTTGATTGTCTTATTGTTATCCGCCATCTTTTGTTTTTGGCCCGTAGGGGCAATCCCTTGTGGTTGCCCAATCCTTGTATGGTTGCCCAGTCCCTTGTGGTTGCCCCTCTTATACTATAAATAATAAAGAGAATTGTTAATGCTGGAACTGAATTGCCCCGCCGTCGATGGCGCCTCATCCGCCTCTATCCTGATTGTTGATGACGATTATATCAATCGTGAACTTCTTGCCAACCTGTTTTTAGATAAAAAATATCATATTATTCAGGCTGCCGCTGGCCCTGAGGCCGTCAGGATGGCCCGCAGCGCACGGCCCGACCTGATACTTCTTGATATCATGATGCCGGAGATGGACGGCTATGAGGTCTGCTCCTTGCTGCGCCGTGAGCCTGCCATGGCCGAAATTCCCATAATTCTCCAGACTTCTCTCTGTTCCGATGAGGTTGAGGTCAGGGGGCTTGCTGTCGGCGCGGCGGGTTTTATTTCCAAGCCCTTTAACTCACGGGTGGTCAGAGCCAGGGTTGAAGCCCAGCTTGAGCTTAAAAGGGGCCGTGATCTGTTGCGTAATCAGAATGACAAATTGCTGTCGGCTAACCGCAGGCTGGAGCAGGAACTAACGGAATGCCGGCATATTGAGGAAGAACTGTTGGCCGCCAGGCGGGAGATCGCCGTTGCCAGCCAGGTTAAAGACGGAATGATCAAAGACCTCTTTGCCGCCATGTGCGAGCTGCTTTCCAACCGTGATTTTTATACCTTTGAACATGGAATGCGGGTTTCATCTCTGTCCCGGCATATGGGGGAGGCGCTGGGGCTTGATATGCGGCAGCTTGACGCCCTGGAACTTGGCGGGATGATTCATGATATCAGCAAGGTGGCTATTCCCGATGATATCCTCTTGAAACCCGGTATTTTTGATAAGCAGGATCGGGAGATAATGCGCCTGCATCCGGCCATGGGGGCTAAAATCTTTTCTCACCGCCAATGTGACCCCATGATTACCGATATTATTCATCAGCACCACGAGCGGCTTGATGGCAGCGGCTATCCCCAGGGGCTGCGGGGAAACAGTATCGGCATCCTGCCCCGGATAGTGATGGTGGCGGATACCTATGAGGCAATTGTCGCCAGGCGGCCCTATAAAAAGCCCAAGAAGCGGCAGGATGCTCTGCGGGTTCTGCGTTGTGAGGCTTCGCTGGGGCGTTTTGATCCGGAGATGGTGGAGGTGCTGGCCAGGGTGACGGAGAGCTGGAGTCCACTAACGGCCAGTCATTTTGTCTCGGATGAGAATACCAGGGCTCTGGAGTCCTTCCGCCGTAAGACCTATTTTAAGGAGCCCTTAAGCGATTTCTATAATTACCGTTATCTTTTCTTTCTCAAGAGCTCCGGTTTGCTGGAGATTCCAGCGGCGGGTTACACCCTTTGTAAGATATCCTGTTCTAATCTTGATGAAATTAATGAAGAAGAGGGGTATCTGAAAACCGACCAGATATTGGATGACACCGGCTCCAAATTGCATGATGTATTAGAGGCTGCCGCCGACTGTGCTGAGATCAGCGGCATAAATATCCTTTTTCGTAAGGGGATTACCTATCTTGTTTATTCGAACTGTCCGCCTGCCGCGCTTGAAATATTGCTGGCGAGGCTTGACCATGTGCTGCGGGAGTTAAAGAAGGAGTGGCGTTTGCGGGCCACCCTGCGGCAGAGACATTTTCCGGTCGATTATTCCATGGAGCGAGCCCTCTATGAACTGCTGGCTGGTTCATTGCGCATTGATTAGCCCTTTTGCCCTTCGTAAAGGTGCATGCCGGGCGTTATATGGAATCAGCGGGCCAGAGGAGTTTGGCGGCTATCCAGCCGGTGGTGCCGTCATCATGCTTTACCTTGATCCAGCCGTTTTCTTTGGTCAGCGGGGTAAAAACCACACCGTATTTTACGGTGGCCGTTAACTCATAATTGGTTCCGGGGCCGACGCGGAGGTTAGCGGTGTTGACCTTGACGATAACCTTTTTTCTGCTGCTGACCAGGTTTTTGAATATCCAGCCCTTGTCCCCTTCAAAATCCTTGGTGTGCAGCCAGTCACCCTTTTTACCGATAATCTGGAGGGGAAAGTCCTTGAATACCTCCCAGAGGATTTCTGACTTGGTATTAGGGGCCGAGCGAATATTAACTCCGTCCTTTTTTACGGTAACATACCTGGTACTGGCTGCCAGCAGGGGGGACGCGCAGATGGTCAGCAAAAATAAGGCAATTAAGCTAATTGTCAGGCCGGAAAGCTTAAAATTACGCATACTTTTTCCTCTCTAAGTTCAAATTAGATTTTTAAGTATCTTGTTATTATTTTGCAGTGATGTCCGGTTAAGAACTTGCATTGATAAAACTTACGGCACTGAGGGGACTGATTTTATTTTTCCCGGCTTGCGATCCGGGGACAGAATAATTTTCGCAAAAAAACGCGAAAAAATTTCAGTCCCCTAAGTTGAGAGGAAAAATTTAATCTGTCTCCCGGTCTAAAACCACCGGTTAGTCTTAACGCAAGACTCTAACCGGACATCATTATTTTGAGTTAAGGGGCGGAGATGGGTTCTGTTATGGTAAAGGCTCCGCGGATATCCCCCGTCCTGAACCCTGTTGCCAGGTCATCAGGATAAAGTTTATGGAGCTTCTTCGCGATGGCAGGGGCGATGTGGCGGCCATGGCATTTCAGGCAGATGACGGCGGTGGGGATGGCCTTCATATATCTGAATTCCTGATGCCCGTTTTTTTTCACTACCTCGCTGAACTCCATCCTGACCGGGTTTTCACCGGCGGCCCGGCGTTTGGCGAACAGGAGAAGAACACCGCGCTCCCAGGCGTCTGGCGCGTTGGCCGGATTGCGGTATTTAAGGCTGGTTCGGCCAATACGCCAGCCTCTTTCCAGGCTTATCTTTTCGGCAATTCGTAAGGACTTCTCATTGCAGACGGCAATGGCTTTAGCCGGGCCGCCCTCTTTCATTGCCTGTTTCAGGGCTTTTTTCAAATTACTGCCAAGCTCTTTTACCGCCTGGCGGGCGGCATTCTGGCGCCAATGGTCGGCTGCCTGCGCCGTAGTACCCAGGCAGAGGCTAAGAATTATAATAATGGCTGTCTGTTTTAAATTCATTCGTTTTTTTTGGTATTGGTAATTAAAATCATAAGTTCTTCATTAATGGGCAGATTGTCAATTGTATGTGAAGCTGATGGTACCTGGTTAGAGTTTTGTATTGAGGAACAAGTCCTAAGGATTGTTGGTGCTTTTATGCTGGGAGACAGATTAAATTTTTCCCCTGCATCAAGGGGACTGAACTTTTTTCGCGTTTGTTTGCGAAAATCATTCTGTCCCCGAATCCAAGTTACCACCACTTTCGCGTACGATCTTTGTTGTACCGCTGGAGAAGTTGCTGTCACACCATAACCACAAAATATGATAACTGATTGCGCTTTTGTTTTCAACGCAATTATCCTTCATTATCCCCGCAGATAGATAAGGAATTCCTTATTGCCCTTGGGCCCCAGAATGGGTGAGGCACATACACCGGTACTTGTCAGGCCGAGATTGCCGGCAAAGGCAATGGTGTCGGCGATTACCTGCTGGCGGAGGGCCTCGTCACGCACGACGCCGCCCTTGCCCACCTGGCCTTTACCCACCTCGAACTGCGGTTTAATGAGGGCCAGAATGGCGGCCGAATCTTTAAAAAGAGGCAGGAGCGGCGGGATGAGCAGCCGGAGAGAGATGAAGGCGGCATCTATTACCGCCAGGTCAATGGGTTCCGGCAGGTCGGCGGGGCGGAGTTTGCGGGCGTTGGTACGTTCCATGACCACTACCCGTTCATCCTGACGCAGCTTCCAGGCCAGCTGGCCGTAACCCACATCAATGGCATAGACCTTCAACGCCCCATTCTGGAGCAGGCAGTCGGTGAAGCCGCCGGTGGAGGCCCCGATATCGGCGCAGATCAGGCTGCTTGGGTTGAGCTTGAAAAAGCTGAGGCCCTTGGCTATCTTCAGGCCGCCGCGGCTGACATAGGGGCAGACCTCGCCCGCCACCTTAACATGGCTGTTAATATCAATCAGGGAGGCCGGTTTGTCGCGGCGCATACCGTTGACCTCCACCACTCCGGCCAGAATCAAGGCCTGGGCCTTCTGGCGGCTGGCGGTCAGCTTTTTCATCAGCATGAATTTATCGAGACGAATCTTAGGCATCAGGCATCAGGGCTCAGAGAACAGAGGGCAGAGGGCAGAGGGCAGAGGGCAGAAGACGGAGAAGTGGGGATAGGGATGGGCTGAGACGGTAATTGCTTATGGTAAATGGGGGCTCTGGGTTCATTTCTTAGCCCTGCTGGCCGTCGGCCTGGCGGATAATGGCGCCGAGTTCCTGGCCCATTCCGTTGATGAGTTCCTGGTCGCGGCCCTCCAGCATGACCCTTACTACCGGCTCGGTGCCTGAGAGGCGGATGAGGATGCGGCCTTCGTTGCCCAGGCGTTTCTCCATCTTTTTTATGGTGGGCCGGAGGTTGGGTACTAAGCTCAGGTCAAGGCGTTTGGCGGTGCGGACATTGGTCAGGGTCTGGGGGAAGGCCTCCATGATTCTGGCCAGTTCCGACAAAGGTTTTTGCCTTTTTTCCATGATGGCCATGAGCTGAAGGGCGGCGAGAATGCCGTCGCCGGTGGTGGAGTGTTCCAGGAAAATCAGGTGGCCGGACTGCTCGCCGCCAAAACTGTAGCCCCGTTTCCGCATCTCCTCCACTACATAGCGGTCGCCCACGGGGGTACGGACGAGACTGACGCCTGTTTTCCGCATGGCGTCTTCGAGCCCCATATTGCTCATCACCGTGGTGACCAAGGTCTTCTTCTTGAGCTTTCTCGCGGCCATTAATTCGGCGGCGCAGATTGCCATTATATGGTCGCCGTCCACCACCCTGCCGCCTTCGTCAACTACGATGAGGCGGTCGCCGTCACCGTCTAAGGCGATGCCGATGTCGGCACCGAGTTCTTTCACCTTCTCCGCCACCCGTTCTGGGTGCAGGGCGCCGCATTGGTCGTTGATATTTTTGCCGTCCGGGTGGACGCCAATGGCGGTTACTCTGGCGCCCAGCTCTGAAAAAACATGGGGAGCCACGCCATAGGTGGCTCCATGAGCGCAGTCGAGGACGATATGAAAATCATCCAGGGTGTATTTAGAGGGGAAGGTGTTCTTTAAAAAAACGATATAGCGCCCCCTGGCGTCATCTAAGCGGCTGGCCTTGCCTATTTCATCGGCCACCGGCCGCAGGGCGGCCATTTTCTGGGAGAAAATCAGGTCTTCAATATCGGCCTCTTTATCATCGGGGAGTTTAAAGCCGTCTCTGGAGAATATCTTGATACCGTTATCCTGAAACGGATTATGGGAGGCGGAGATTACCACCCCGGCGTCGGCCCGCATGGAGTGAGTTATAAAGGCGATGCCGGGGGTGGGCAGCGGCCCCACCAGCAGGACATCAACCCCCATGGAGCAGATTCCGGAGGCCAGGGCGTTTTCAATCATATAGCCGGAGATTCTGGTGTCCTTGCCGATGACAATGCGATGGCCGTGGCGCTGGTCTTTGACCTGAAAGGCAATGGCCCGGCCGATCTGCATGGCAATTTCGCTGGTCATGGGGTAGATATTGGCTGTGCCCCGTACTCCATCGGTGCCGAATAAGCGTCTCATAATGCTCCTTGTTAAAAAGTAGTTTATCTAAGCGTAATTATTATATACTATGCGAACCGAATTTGGAATTCGGAATTTAGATGATTTCGTGAGGCGGCTGATTTTTTCCGCGGCCCATATTTAAAACATAAAAGGATAAATTGATGAAGGGAATTATTCTGGCGGGCGGCTCCGGAACCCGCCTTTACCCGCTTACTAAATCGGTGAGCAAGCAGCTGATGCCGGTTTATGATAAACCAATGATTTATTATCCTCTCGCCATTCAGATGCTGGCCGGGATCAGGGATATTCTTCTGATTACCACCCCGGAGGACAACGAACAGTTCAAACGCCTGCTGGGCGATGGTTCGCAGTGGGGCGTAAACTTTACTTACGCCATTCAGCCCCGGCCCGAGGGACTGGCTCAGGCCTTTATCATCGGGGCGGATTTTATCGGTTCCGACACGGTATGTCTCATTCTGGGCGATAATATCTTTTACGGTGAGGGCTTCTCTGATATTCTGCAGAAAAATGCCTGTTTAAGAACGGGGGCCACGGTTTTCGGCTATTATGTCCGTGATCCGAAGCGTTACGGGGTGGTCAGTTTTGATGATGCCGGCCGGGCGGTCTCCATTGAAGAAAAGCCGGCAGAGCCAAAGTCGAATTACGCCGTCACCGGCCTCTATTTCTATGATAATGATGTGGTTTCCATTGCCCGGCAGATCAAACCTTCGGCCCGCGGCGAGCTGGAGATAACCGATATTAATAATGTTTATCTGCGGCGCGGCCAGTTACGGGTTGAACGCCTGGGCCGGGGCACGGCCTGGCTGGATACCGGTACCCACGCCTCACTTCTGGACGCCGGGAATTTCATCAAGGTGGTGGAGGATCGGCAGGGGCTGAAGCTGGCCTGTCTTGAGGAGATCGCCTATCGGATGTGCTATATTGATCTGGCGCAGTTGTCCCGTCTGGCCGAGGCCCTGCGTAAGAATGGTTATGGCCGCTATCTCCTGCAGATTGTGGAAGAAGAGGGCCAGAAATGAAATTCGTACCCACAAAAATAGCCGATGTGGTGCTGATTGAGCCTCTGGTTTTCGGCGATCACCGCGGTTTTTTCATGGAGACCTGGCGAGCCGATAAATTTGCCGCCGCCGGTATCGACCTGCCCTTTGTCCAGGATAATCACAGCAGTTCCGGCAGGGGGATTCTGCGCGGCCTGCATTATCAGATTAAGCAGCCCCAGGGCAAGCTGGTGCGGGTAATCAGCGGTGAGGTCTTTGACGTGGCGGTGGATATCAGGCGGGGATCGCCCACATACGGCGAATGGGTGGGCGAGGTTTTGAGCAGCGCCAACAAACGGATGCTCTGGGTGCCGCCCGGTTTCGCCCACGGCTTCTATGTGATGAGCGATTATGCCGAGTTCGTTTATAAATGCACGGCATTCTACGCCCCGGAGCATGAACGCTGTATTCTGTGGAATGATCCTGATCTGTCAATAGTCTGGCCCCTTGTTCAGGGCGTCGCCCCGGTGCTTTCGGCCAAGGATGAGGCCGGGATGTATTTAAAAGATGCAAATTACTGAGTTTTTGATTAACGGAAGCCTGTAATGTCTGGTTAGAGTTTTGCATTAAGACCGGCTGGTGGTTTTAGGCCGGGAGACAGATTAAATTTTTCCCCTGCACCAAGGGGACTGAATTTTTTTCGCGTTTGTTTGCGAAAATCATTCTGTCCCCGAATCGAAAGCCGGAAAAATAAAATCAGTCCCCTCAGTTCCGTAAGCTTATTGAAATCAATGCAGGTTTTTAACCGGATAGTGATTTTTATAATAAATGCCGGAATCTTTACCCCCGGTCAGGATGCTGAATAAGTCATAAAAAAGCAAAAATGAAAATCTTAATCACAGGCTCCGACGGCCAGTTAGGCTGGGAGCTGCGGCGCACGGTACCGGCGGGCATTGAGCTTACGGCCTGTAATTCGGCGGAGCTTGATATTACCAGCGGGCCGTTGGTGAACGAGGTCGTATCCCGTCTGACCCCGGAAATAATAATTAACGCCGCGGCCTATACGGCGGTGGACAGGGCCGAGAGCGAGGCGGAA
This sequence comes from uncultured Desulfobulbia bacterium, assembly GCA_964608155.1. Taxonomy (GTDB): domain Bacteria; phylum Desulfobacterota; class Desulfobulbia; order Desulfobulbales; family VMSU01; genus JAADIV01. The sequence continues at coordinate 3,750 of CAZSOB010000018.1, read as the reverse complement.
CGGGCCATGGCCGTCAACCGGGACGGGGCGGCTAATCTGGCGGCCGCGGCCGCGGATATCGGCGCCGGGATAATTCATGTATCGACGGATTTTGTCTTTGACGGCTGTCATTACCGTCCTTACCTGCCCGCTGATGTTCCACATCCCGCCGGGGTTTACGGGGCGAGTAAGCTGGCCGGAGAGCGGATGGTGCTGGCTGAATGCCGGGATTCAGCCGTTATCCGCACGGCCTGGGTCTATTCATCCCACGGTAATAATTTTGTTAAAACCATGCTTCGTCTCATGGCCGGGCGTGATGAACTGAAGGTGGTGGCCGATCAGATCGGCAGCCCCACCTGGGCCGGGGGGCTGGCCCAGGCCCTCTGGCAGATGGCGGCCGCAAAACTGACCGGGGTCTATCATTGGACGGATGCCGGGGTGGCTTCCTGGTACGATTTCGCCTGCGCCATTCAGGAGGAGGCCCTGGCCCTGGGAATTCTGGGGCGGCAGGCGGTTATCAGGCCCCTGCGTACCGAGGATTATCCCACCCCGGCCCGGCGACCGCCTTATTCTGTACTGGATAAGACCTGTCTGTGGGAAAAACTTGGCGTTGTCGCGCCGCATTGGCGCTTTAATTTAAAAAAAATGCTGGCAGAGTTAAAAAATGTCTAAAATACTTGTTACCGGCGGCGCCGGATTTATTGGGGCTAATTTTGTCCATTACTGGCGGCGTGAATATCCTGCCGACACAATAGTGGTGCTGGATGCCCTGACCTATGCCGGTAATCCGGCCAGCCTAAAAGCGGTTAAGAGCCATAAAAATTTTCATTTTGTGCATGGCAATATTCTCGATCAGCCATTAGTCGCGGGTCTGTTGCGGGAGTATGAGCTTGATACCATTGTGCATTTCGCGGCCGAATCCCATGTCGACCGTTCCATCCACGGCCCCGATGCCTTTATTGAGACCAATATTGTCGGCACCCACAGCATGCTGAAGGCCGCGAAGGAGGTATGGCTGAGCGGCAGCGGCCGGGAGCATCGTTTTCATCACGTCTCCACCGATGAGGTCTACGGTTCTCTGAGGCCGGATGATCCGCCCTTTGTCGAGACCACGGCCTACGCCCCCAATTCACCCTATTCGGCCAGCAAGGCCTCATCCGATCATCTGGTTCGTTCCTATCATCATACCTATGGCCTGCAGATAACCACCAGTAACTGTTCCAATAATTACGGCCCGTATCAATTTCCGGAGAAGTTGATCCCTCTGGTGATCGTTAATATTCTGGCCGGTAAATCACTGCCCGTTTATGGTGACGGCCAAAATATCCGTGACTGGCTCTATGTGGATGACCATTGCCGGGGGATTGATCTGGTTTTAAAAAGGGGTGAAGCGGGCGGGGTCTATAATATCGGCGGTAATAATGAGTGGACTAATATTGATATCGTGAGACAGGTCTGCGGTCTCATGGATGAGTGCTTTGTCCGTGATGAGGCCCTAAAGGCCCGTTTCCCGGATGCCCCCCAGGTTCGGGGCCGGAAGGCGGAGAGTCTGATTACCCATGTCAAGGATCGTCCGGGCCATGACCGCCGTTACGCCATTGATGCCGCTAAATGCCGCGCGGAACTGGGCTATGTCCCGTTGGAGTCCTTTGAGACCGGGATTCGCAGAACCATCACCTGGATGCTGGATAACGAACCATGGTGGAGGGCGGTAATGGATGGCAGTTATCGTGACTGGCTTGACAGGAATTATGGTGGATGAAGGGATGATAAAAGTTAGACGTGGCCCCAGCCGGTGTTAGTTTTATGTAACATAAAGTCCTTGACAGGCGTATAATGTAATGAATATAATTCACTTACGAGGTGAATTATGGACTTGAATCAGGATGAAAAAGAATTCTTCCGGGAACTTGGACTGCGGCTGCGTAAGGCCCGGATTGAAAGGCGGGAGACCCAGGAAGGTCTGGGAGTCAGGGCGGGTATATCCCGTCAGCTGCTGGCCCGCATGGAGCAGGGAGAGCCCTCTGTGGCTCTGGGAAAATGGATAAGGGTAAGTTCTATTCTGGGGCTGCTGGATACCTGGAGTCAGGCCCTGACTGTTCCGGTTGACCCCTTCGTGGAGTACGATAAAAAACAACGACAGCTCGATAAACTGCGGAAAACACGGGTTCGGAAAAAATGAAGGCCGAGGTAAATCTATACGTCTATGCCGTTTTTACTGACGGTCTCATTGTGCCGGTGGGGCGTCTGTTGTCGCGGAACCTTCATAATCGTGGTAATTATGAGGGGTTTTTCCGTTATACCGATGACTATCTCAGAAATTCCCTGGCCTATCCCCTTGACCCTGTGCATCTGCCTCTGCGCGGCGGGGTGTTTACGGCGGCCAATCGTGAACTCGGCATGCCGGAGGTTTTTGATGATTCCCTGCCCGATGCCTGGGGGCGTCATATCCTGGCCCGTAAAGGAGGCTTGGAGCAGCCCTATGCCCCGGTTCATCTGCTTTTGTCCCTGGGAGGCGGCGGCCTGGGCCGTTTATTGTTCTCCGAACGTGAGGCTCTGCCAACGCCGGGCGGCGGCAGTATTGATTTCAGTGAGATTGCCAAGGCAATGGCTGAGGCGGCGGCCCTGGAAGACTCCATTACCGTTGACAACGCTGAACTGCGTCATTTACTGGCCTGCGGCAGTTCGGCCGGCGGGGCGCGCCCCAAGGTTCTGACAACCCTTGATAACAGTATGTGGCTGGCAAAATTTGCCAGCCGTCAGGATCCGCATCCGGAACTGTTTGTGGCCCTGGAGGAGGCCGGGCTTACCCTGGCCCTTGGAGCCGGGCTTGAAGTCCCTGAAATAAGGCGGGAGAGGGTGGGCGGCCGGGATATTCTCCTTATTCGTCGTTTTGACGTAACGCCTGCCGGAGGCCGGAACGCCCTGGTGAGTTTTAGAACCCTTATCGGGGTGGAGGATCATTACAGCGTTTCTTATGCCGATCTGGCCGGGGTTATCAGCCGTTTTTCCCAGCGTCCCAGGGATGATCTCGAAGGACTTTACCGGCAGATGATTGTTAATATCGCCTTGGTGAACACCGATGATCATCTGCAGAATTTTGCCATGCTTCATACGGAACAGGGCTGGTGTTTGTCACCGGCCTATGATATCGTGCCCAATATATATCAGGGTGAGCAGATTCTGCGGGTTAACGGTAAGCATCAGGACTTGAACCGTGATGATATTTTGCTGGAAGGGCGGAATTTCGGCCTCTCCAGGCAGCGGTGCAAAAAAATTCTGGCTGAGGTGGCGGCACAACTGGCCTGCTGGCCGGAGGTCTTTGCCGCCTGCCGGGTGCCGGAGGCCCATACCGGTAAGCTGCGGCTTAATATTACCCGCCGTATGAAGATGCTGACTGAATATCCTTGATGTCTGCTGGTTAACATTTTGCTGTGGGGGTGCCGTGTGTCCGGCGGCAATTACAAATCATGAAATTAATCGTCCAGATTCCCTGCCTCAATGAGGAACATTCCCTGCCCCAGACGGTGCGGGATATCCCCCGTCAGATTGACGGTATCGACGAGGTGGAGATCCTCATTATTGACGACGGCAGTACTGACCGTACTGTTGAGGTTGCCCGTGAGATTGGGGTGGATCATATAGTTGTTCATATCAATAATAAAGGGCTGGCGGCGGCCTTTCGCAGCGGTCTTGATGCCTGTCTGCGCCTTGGTGCCGATATAATCGTGAACACGGATGGTGATAATCAGTATAAGGGGCAGGATATCC
>CAZSOB010000017.1:0-15608 GCA_964608155.1 uncultured Desulfobulbia bacterium | reverse complement strand
GTTTCAGATCAGGATATTGCTAATCGTCTGTCAATTTCATATGTTTGTTAGGCTCAGAAAATGATTATTAACGGTAAAATAAACAATAAGCGGTTGTCCTCCAAGGCCCTGGAAGAAAATATTCAGGCCGCCGTACATAATGGTTCTCACAGCCTGGAGATCAAAGCTCAAGGCCAGCATGGTATCGGCGGCCGCATTTGGCCCGGTGATGATAAAATTAATATAAAGGTCAGCGGGCCCGTGGGCCAACGCCTCGGGGCCATGGGGATGAAGGGCACCGACATTGTGGTCAACGGCAGCACCTCAGATGATGTGGGCTGGCTGAATTGCGGAGCCACCATAACCGTGCTGGGAGATGTTACCAACGGCGCTCATAATGCCGGGGCCCAGGGCATCCTCTATGTCCAGGGCGGCGGCGGGGCCAGATGCGACACCATGACCAAGAATAATCCGCGCTACCCGCCTCTACAGTCCTGGTATTTACGGGATGTGGGTGATTCCTTCGCTGAGTTCAAGGCCGGTGGTATCACGGTGGTCTGCGGTATTGAACCACGTAACCCGGATAATATATTAGGCTATCGGCCCTGCGTGGGCATGGTGGGAGGGGTTATTTATTTTCGCGGCCCGATAACCGGCTACAGCCACAATGATGTTCAGCTTCTCCCCTTAGATGATGAAGACTGGCAATGGCTCAAAGATAATATCAAGCCTTACCTCAAGGCCGTCAAAAAAACTAAATACCAAACAACGCTAACCAGCAGCCGGAATGAATGGCAGAAGATCGTGCCATTTACCCCGGCCGAAAAAGCGGCACGGGGCCAGGGGCAAATGGCCATGAGCAAGTTTCGCCGCCAGGTCTGGGAAAAAGAGGTGGGCAAAAATGGTATTTTTGGCGATATTATCGATCATTCCTCCTTTTCCACCCTGCCCTATATTACCACTGGCAAAAACAGACGCCATGAACCCCGATGGCGGAACCGCATGAGTACCGCTCCATGCTCCGGGGCCTGCCCGGCCAACATCCCCTCGGAACGGCGTTTTGCCCTTTTACGCCAGGGGAATGAACAAGATGCCATTAATCTATTGCTCCAATATACGCCTTTCCCGGCCACGGTCTGCGGCTCGGTATGCCCAAATATGTGTATGCTGGCCTGCACCAGGAAGGCCATTGACACCCCCTTAGACATTAAATCATGCGGCAAGCAGGCCATTCAAGCCGCCGCCCCGCCCCCCGCTCCAGCCAGCGGTCACAAGATTGCCGTTATCGGGGCTGGAATCGCCGGATTAAGTGCCGCCTGGCATTTAATCCTCCAGGGGCATAAGGTTGATCTTTTTGAGGCCACAAGCCGTCTCGGTGGTAAATTATGGGATCAGATCGACAAGGGCAAATTAGAGCGGGACACCCTGCTTGCTGAATTAAAGCGCCTGAAGGCTGCCGGGATCAATATCATCCCGGAAACATTAGTCAGCCCGGCTCAATTTGAACGATTTGTCAAGGAATACGACGGGGTTATTATTGCCTGCGGCCTCACCAAAAAAGACGGACGAGGCCTGCGCTTTCTGAGTACCGATATAGAATGCCCCAATGGTAAAATCAAGGTTGACGAAGGCGGCAGCACCACGAGCAGCAAGGTTTACGCCGCCGGCGACGTAATAAGCCGCGCTCTGGCGCCCCACGGTATAGGCCAGGGAATGTCGGCGGCCAAGGCTCTGCACGCCAGCCTGACCGGCAGCACCTATACTCCCGACCGGCGCCCCACTATCACATACCAAGCGATACAGACGGCCTATTACCCGGTTAAAATCAAGCGCGGGACGGCCGCGCCCTTTTCCACCTCCACGGAGGCCCAACGCTGCCTGTCATGCGGACTGTGCCGCGACTGTGGTTTATGCGCCGCCTCCTGTCCCCAGCAGGCAATTTACCGCCAGGATACCGATACAGGATTTGCCTACCAGGTGGACGATGAACGCTGTATAGGCTGCGGATTTTGCGCCGGTATATGCCCTTGCGGTATATGGGAGATGCATGAAATTAAATGACAACCGGTCAAGGGGGCCTAAACTATTACGGATTTATCCATAAATATTCTTGACCTTCGCAGACACTTGTGCTACTTTTCCGGAATTAAAAATTTGGGCCATTAGCTCAACTGGTAGAGCATCTGACTCTTAATCAGCAGGTTCGCGGTTCGATTCCGCGATGGCCCACCAATTAAAAAAAAGCACTTAGCTCACTTTTAGAGTTAAGTGCTTTTTTGTTTTTTGCTGCGAATCCCCACCCTGTCCCCCACTTTTCAATTAACGCCGCTTATTCATAAGGTGCTGGTGAACTCTTGCAAAAATCCTCATTTCTGGACAGGCACTAACGAGGACCGGCAGAAGTAAGTTTCGATTTTGGGACTGTAGTGGTATACCATATTTTTTTTTCCAGCAACGGGATCGAGTCAGGCAGATAGTCACCGATAATATCACGCCATTTTGAAATTGCCGCGCCCGTTTCATTTACAATGCGACGTACTTCTTCATGAGGCAAGCCAAAGGCTTTTCCTTCCGAGATTAGGTCTTGCTCCGTAATATGCATATCCTTGAAATTAATCCTGAGAACGTGCGCTTGTGCTTGTGTGCAGGTTAAAAGATCGTAAGCAGGACTTAAATGCCAGCCTTCTTCCGTATGAAGCATACAGAAGTTTTTAAGATGATCGTCTTTATTGCCAATCATGGCATTGAAGACCATTTGTCGGCATAATTGATTAAGATTAGAGCGTGGTTTAGAAGAGATCCTGGAGATCACACCTGCAATATCCCTGTAAGACGCATTATAATAATTTTCCGCTCCAAGTAAACTTTTAAGACTCACGGCATGGTTACGCCCACCACTTTTAGTAATGTCAAATCGCTCCACCAGAAGAAAGCTATACCTGCCGGATTGTAAGTATTTGAAGTCTGGCGTTTTTATCTTTGCCTCTTGCGCCAGGGTTAGACATGCGGCCTCAAGCGCCTGTATGTCCATGGTATCCTTAATACTTGGCATTTTCACCAGCCATTGCCGGTTTTGATACCGGGCCAGAATTTTAGGCCGGGCACCGCCGGGGGAACTTCCGCCGTTGAGCAGATATAAAAGTTCCTGCCTGGCTGGCTCTTTACCCGCCTCAAACATTATAGCCGCCTCGATGATTTGCTCCATATCAAGATGTTCAATATCAACCGGCAACATATTATGGTCAAAAGGCCGGGTATAACTCAATGCACCCAGACCCGAAGCCCCTAAATGTTGAAGGAGAGAAGGGACACGGGTTGCGTCCCCATACAATCGGTATTTACGGTATAGAAGCCGTCTGCCCCAATCATCGGGCAGGGAATCCTCAAATACACCATGAACCCCGGCATGGGGGCGGTTAGCTGAAAAAATTTCAGGTGCAAGAGGTAAGTTTATTGGATCAAGAGCTACCCTGTTTTCGTCCTGTAAATAAGTTTGAAGGTAGCGGAATTGCCCGCTTAAACGCCCACCACGTGATTTATCAGGCGGTGTAATTACAATTTTACCAGCTTGGATAATTAAATTTTGGGGACTGGTAAACCATATCTCCAATTCAATCATTTTTTTGCCGAAGCCCTTTTGCGTTTTTTTGTTTTCCGTTCAATTTCCGCGCGAAGAAACAGGTCTTCTTCCTCCAAAAATAAACTTTGCCAGTCGTTTAAGCGGCTTAAAACATTGCTAACTATAAGCCAGCAGCCTATAGGAATTCTGGGATCACCTTTTTCCATACGTGCGTATTTCTGGCGCGAAATTCCCAGCCTCTCGCCCATGACCTGCTGACTTTCATTGTGGTGAAGCCGCAAGGCGCGAAGTCGGTCGGCAAGTGCCTCTAAAGTTTCATTTTCCTCAGCTATTAAGTTACGCATGTATACCAAAGTTCTTTAAAATAGATTGCTTTGACTTATACATATAACATTAAATCACTTGATAAGCAAACGGTGGTACTATACATAGAGCAAGTCCAATTCCCCAAGCAAAATCAGGTCAAAAAGATGCCGCCTTACCAGCAATAAACAGGCAGCTCCGTCATTGGCGAAATTCTTGTGATTTTATGCCAAAACGGCGCAGAAGCCGCTGCAAGGCCTGACGTTCCATACAACATTTCCTGGCCGCCGCCGAGACATTACCCGCCGAGACGTTAAGGACATTGGAGAGATACACGCTGTTGAAGCGATTAAGTATTTCTTCCTTGGCCTCTTTATAGGAGAGATCAAATAACAGACTGGCATCTCCCATGTATTTGCTGCCGCCGCAAGCCGCTTCTTCCTCGGTCATCAGGGCGTCCGGGGTTATGCAGCTGCTGTCAGACAACAAAACAGCCCGGTTAACGGTATTCTGCAATTCCCGAATATTCCCCTTCCAGGGCCGCCGCATAAGGCTCTGCAAAGCCTCAGGGGTGAATTCAAGATCAACCCGCCCATGTTCCTCACTATACCTTTCCAGAAAATGCTGGGCCAGCAGGGGAATATCATTCCTGATTTCCGCCAGACTCGGCATTGTCACGGTCATCACGTTGAGCCGATAAAAGAGATCCTCGCGAAATTCACCCCGTTCAATCTTGGCCTCAAGATCCTGATTAGTTGAAGCCAGTATCCGAATGTCCACCTTATAGGTTCTGGTCTGCCCCAGAGGCTGAATCTCCTTTTCCTGCAGAACACGTAAGAGCTTGGTCTGAATTGAAACTGGAATATCTCCTATCTCGTCAAGAAGAATGGTGGAGCCATCGGCCTTTAAAAAAAGGCCCTCCTTGTCTCTATCCGCTCCGGTAAAGGCCCCCTTCTGATACCCAAAAAGTTCACTCTCGAGGATATGTTCCGGCAGAGCCGGACAATTCACGGTGATCATATTGTGAGAGGCGCGCTTACTCATGGAATGAAGGGCTCGGGCCGCCAGCTCCTTGCCGGTACCGGAAGCGCCGCGAATAAGAACCGTCGCCGTACTCGGTGCCAGACGACCAAGCAAGTCCAGGGTCTGGCTCATCTTTTTAGACTGCCCGATAAACCCAGAAACCCGCTGATGCTCAGTCAACTGGTGCTGAAGATGCAGGTTTTCCCGCAGGAGGAAGGTTCGTTCCAACGCCCGGCTGATGGCGTGGACGATCTTATCGTTGTCAAAGGGCTTCTCAAAAAAGTCATAGGCCCCGTCTTTCAGGGCCTGAACCGCCATTTCGATGGTGCCATAGCCCGTCATAATAATGGTACTGATGGTGGCATCTACCTCCAGCAGACGCCGCAGAAATTCAAGGCCGTCCATGCCGCTCATCCTAATATCAGTAAGCACAACATCAGGCAGCCATGACTCAAGAACAGCAAGCGCCGCCTCGCCGGAATCAGCTATTTTCACCTCATACTTACATTTACGATTCAAAATCTTGCGCAGAACAATAAGCATGTCCCGCTCGTCATCAACAATCAATACTTTTTGGTCTGCCCTTGGAGACGGATTTTTCACATCAACCCCTTTGTTCGAATCGCAGCATAGCCTGAAAATACATCTGAACGAATTTCCCGGATACCGTATCGGCAACGGAAAAACAAAAATCACCGGGCGGCGGGAATTTACCGGTAAGGGAAAGATAGACATTACGTGACAAGGTGGCAATCGCCTCGTCTATATCCCTCACTTCTACGTTTTTACCGGCACCCGCAAACCAGCGGCAGGCGGCAGGACGATCTGCAAAGACCAGACATTTATCGTCCACGGATAACGGACAAGTCATTCCAGCCTCCCTGTATAACCCTGCAAGATCACTACCCGCTATTCCGGGATATTCGGTCATAATTGCGTCTGTACGGCGGGCCAGGTTAATTCCGCGCTCAATAGCGGCATGACGCAGTGGACGGCTCAACTGCCTGTTCATTGCCCGGCTGAGATAAATACTCTCTATCAGCGGCAGATTTAAAGGTTCATGGCAGCAAACGGCCGTCTGCCGTCCACATTCCGTCTTAACCCCTGCCGTCCGCAGCCGTTTATCCGCCTCGTTAAGCAGAAGTCTATATTCCTTGAGCCATGGCGAGAGATCAACCGTGGGCCGATTGTCAATTTTCGGTTGAGCGTTAGTAAGTTTTCCTGCCTTTTTCCCATATTGCCGCAATAATTTCCATTGGCAGTAATTAGTTGGATTCGCCCTGGTTCCTTTAAGGGTTTTTTCCGCCAATTTGAGTCCCAGGCCCCGCCGCAAGAGATACGCCGAGAGAAAAGTTCCAGTACGGCCATGACCATGACGACAATGAATCAATATCTTTTTATTGAGATAGACCGCCTCATCCAACCATTCCAGGGCCTCTTCCATTACCTCCATATCAGGGGCGCACTCATCTGGAACAGGAAGAAAATAGACCTCAAAACCGGAACTTTCTTCAATTTCGTGCAGATCAGAAAATTCACCACAGAGGTTGACAATAGCGGTAACCCCCTGTTCCCGTATTGAATCCAGCTCCGCGTAGGACATGGGGGCATACCCTGCTGCCAGCTGCGGGGTAATCCAGGTAAGTTGATACATCATTGTTCACCAACGTCCTTGACCCGCAACGAAGAAAAATTATATTCCCCGGCAAAAAATCGTTCCACATAAGGCCGCACGTCCATCCCCTCTTTTAATATCATATCCATAAGTTTGGTACTTCCCAGCAAGGCACCTAATGCCTCTAATTTACCTTCCAGTTCCTTACACTCTATAATTGAGATCCGGGCATCAAGCAAATCGGCCCTGGCATCAACTTCAAAACCGAGGCGCCGCAAGATAATACTGATAAATTCAATCCGCAGGGATCTACCGCTGTATTCACCGCCGCCGCCGGCAAAACGAAACTGGCAGTAATTAGCCCTGATGTCCAGGCCGCAAAGCACATCCACCAAGGTAAAATGATAACCGAAACGTATATTAAGATTCAGATAATCCCGGCCGATCACGGCATAAGAGGCATAATCACCGGAACTCTTTATTGCCATTCCTCCGGCCAGGGCTATATCATCAAAGTTCTTCCAGTCAAAATGACTGTGTGAATGCCAATCAACTCCCGGATGACTTATCCCCCGCCAAACGGCACGAAAGGGGATTGAGCGCACCTGCTCCGGTAAAACGCTCCTGCCGCCCGCATCATCAATTCCCCCTCCCACATCCAACAAATATACCTCAACCGGCAAACTGGTTTGCAACTCTCTTGATCTACCGGAAGATCCGGAAATTCTGCTGCCGAGCGAAAACATGGCCTGCACGGCCTTTTCATGACTATAGCGAATAATATCATGCATTGAGCGGCACGAACGGGGCAGAAAATCAGTTGATTTGGGATCAATTAGTTTTAACGGGGTGATGAAATCCAGAACCGCCCGTAGTTTTTTAAAATAGGGCAGATCTTTGACGTTTTTCGCCGGTTTATCACCCCGTAGCAAAGATTCAACCCGGCCCGGATAGACCCGGCGCTGATCGGCATCAACGGTAACTACTTGACCATGGGTGAGGATTGAGGTCGCCTCTTGGGTATCGACCAGCAACGGAACCCCAAATTCACGGCAAACAGTAGCAAAATGACCAGCAATTGAGCCCTCATCGGCAACAACTGCTGTTAGACGGTTCATGACCCGGACAATTGCAGGCGGCGTAGAACGGGTTACCAGAACCACCCCCGACGGAATATCATCTAAGTTTCCCGTCCCCGCCTGATAAACCACACCGGCGGCTGTACCGCCGGCGGCCCTCTGCCCGCCGCTTAAAAGGGGTTCGGGAGTTATATCAGACGCACAAGCCTCATATTCAGAATCTTGAACGGATTCCCGGCCAAGGGGCCGGGCCTGCAGCAGAAAAAGTTTCCCCGCCCTGTCCCTGGCCCACTCCACATCCTGGGGAAGCCCGAATAAATCTTCGATTGCCATCCCCCATGAGGCCAGTTGGCGGGCCTCAGAATTCACAAGTGTTAATGCGTTTTTCTCCTCCTTCGACAAAGATAGCGTCACAGGTTTATTATGGCGGAGAAAAACTCCTTCCCGCTGCCGGCCCCGCACTTTTCTTACAACCTCCAACTTCCGGCGCTCAATAAAAAAAGTATCAGGAGTCGCGGCACCGCTGACTAAAGTCTCTCCCAGCCCACGAACAGCACGAATAACCAGCATATCGTCATCACCTTTTTCAACAGGATCCGTGGTATAAACAACCCCGCTTGCCGCCGCCTCAACCATCGCCATAACAAGTACGGCGATGGGCGTCTCCTCATCCATCAAACCGAGGTTAATACGATAAAAGAGGGCTTCAGGGCTGTATTTAGAGGCCGCGACATCTAAATAGCTAACAAGTATTGTCTCACGGTTGGCCGCGATAATTGTCTTGTACTGACCAGCGAAAGAGTATTCACTGTCTTCGCTGATGGCGGAAGAACGAACGGCGGTTAGCATTGCGCCGCCATAATGTTCCGCCATCATCTCATAATTCGTTAGTATTTCATGGCTGACCTTGGGCGGGATTTCAGCTGATTTAATCAGGGAAACCAGACTCTCAGACAATTGAACAAGCGCCGGGGAATCAGTCAGATCAATCTCAGCCAACAGATTATCAAGAGCTGGACGCAGATTATTATGCTCCAAGAGGGCGAAAAAGGACTTAGTCGTAATTACAAACCCAAGCGGCACCGGGAGATGTAATTTATTATCCAGCAGCGCCAGATTGTGGGCCTTATGGCCTGCCAGTTCAACATCAGGTGTACTGGCAAGATTCACGACATAGGGGGGTATATTTAACTGCTCAGGCGGGGCCAAAAGATAACAAATATAAAAATTGAATTTCTTATAGTACTCCAGCAAGGCCGCTGCCGCGGTTGGTTCGAGAACCGTAAAGTTCTCAATCATACCGGAGACGGCCACGGCAAATTTTTCATACCGCCTCTTAATCAGAGCAAAGTCCTCCCGCCTGCCATCATGGTACAATACCTCTAACTCCGCCATCAACTCATGGCATTGACCATCATAGAGCAATAGACGTTTAAAGGCCTCATAGGTCTGACGCACCATCATCCCCGGCGCGAAAAAACGATACGACCAGTGCTTGAACAGCGAATTTAACAGCATTTGCGGTAGTCAGTATTATGTTTCTCTTCCTCATAGAGACGTAAAAAGAGCTTGTTTGAAGGCAGCCCGTGAAGTAATCATGACATATTACGAATAATCGTCTAATTGTCAAATGGGAGAATTACTTATGGCTGATAAAAACTGCTCTATAAACTCTCCGAAGCCCGGCTCAATAGAAACCATTGTACTGCCACAGCGGGTTAATGATTACCAGGAAGCCGTGGCGCTGGCCAATGAACAGGCCGAGGAACATTTTAGTGAATATATGCTTATTTCCTGGTACGATGCTGATCGAGATTTCGAATCGCCGCCAAATTCCACCGAGTGCGCCAAGAACGGCCGGAAAGACGGTTATATACATTATGGCCTGAGCCATGGCGCAAAGCTCAAAGTAGATATTGAAAACGGCCGTTTCGTCTTTTTCTTTACCCCGGTTGAGTGGTAATTACCAGCCAAATATTCTCGCCGAACTCTCCCAGAAAATAGCTTTATAATGTATGTCCAGAGCCAACATAGCTGAACAATGATGACCAGCCGTTATCATAGCAAGTTAACAAACTCTAATGTCAGCAATTTTTGGGGAAAACTCTGGATCCATAATTGCCATTTGCCTACGAATATTTGAGCGTAAGTCAATGGCAGGTTGCAGGCAAAACTCATCAAATTCTTCAATAGTTACAAATTCAAGATTCGGGAAAAGCAACTTAAGGTAACCGCAAGCCAAGCGCTGAACAGCTCTATTATCACGCAGGTCACCATAAGATTGCACGTGATCTATTACCGCTGGAGAAGTCACGAAAAAAGGCTGTATCAACAGGAAGTAACGGGCATTTTCAAACAAATAACACCCGCCGAATTTACCAGGAACGTAACTATTCAGATTGATGCCTAAAAGTAACGATAACCCCAGAGCGTAACTATTCAGCAGTACTCCAGGAACTTATAAGGTACACGATATACAGGAAGGGGCTCCATATGCACCACTGGAGCCCCCTGAAACAATTCCATTCCTTCTCACTACTTGTTGATTTCCATAAAGTTGATAATTCGATCGTTACCTCGGAAAATACCGAAAGTAGCAGTACCGGTTGGGGCGGTATCACTGGTTGCGGAATTATTGTCCCAATCGTATTTAAGCCATGCAGCACAGCTTGTTGACAGCTTGACACTGCCGTGATTATTGTTCCCTGGAGCCTTCAGACAAAGATTAAAATCACCCAGCGTGGGCGGTTTACTGAATTGTTCGGTCAGGGGGCCGGCATTAGTACAGCCTGCGCCGCTCAACCCCGGTGAGCCGTTATCCTGAATACAGGTTTCTCCGCTGTTGAGATTTCCGCTATAGCTGCCTAGGGTAACAGAGACTGCCGAGCAGCTGTCACTAATGTTTGTTACAAACTTGGAGCCGGTATAGTGCTGGGCGACAAGGGACATACGCATATCATCCAACTCCGTTCCAAAGCTGTTGGAAAGCTTTAACCTTCCCCACCGCAGTTCAGTACCCCCGACATCAGCAATTGTGAGTGGATCACAGGTTCCGTCGCCATCAGGGTCATAACAAACGCTGTCTGTATCCGTCAGATCCACGTCTGTAAGGGTCAGGCTTACCTTGGCGTTAAACGGATTTAACGGTACAGCAGGACGGTTATAAACCAGAGCGGCCCCACTGACGGTAAGTGAACCTGTGCCATTATACCCAGCGTTACCGCTAAAAGCGGCACTACCAGGATTTGTGGCACTAAAAATGATGCCGCCGCCAACCTGATCACTGTAATAGGCTGTTGTAATAGTCGGGGTGGTTAGTTTCCAGAAATCTTCATTAGTAGCAGCACCACCATAATTCTTAGTTACGGCACCAGAGGTATTTACCGCGGTCACCGTGTAGACCGGATTAACGGTGAAAGCAAATGGCTGGCCTAAATAGGTAAAGTTACCAGCCGGACAGCTGTTGGCAAAGGTGGGGGAATTTGGCGTCACGGTAAAATGATCCGGAATAAAACGGCCGACATAACCGGACTTACCGATAGCATTATCAGGCGTATCAATATAGTTCCCAGCCCCGCCGGCCTTGATTTCCATTATACCAACTTCGCTGTAATTAGTTTGTGTGCTGCCACTGCCATTGGTAAAGCCACTGATATTACTGACCGACAAAACGCCTGGAGTCCCTGCCGCCGGACTTATCAGATCAGCAGTCAGGGGTATGGTTTCAGGGGTATTCTCCTGGCCGAAATTGGCGGCGGCCTGGTTGTCACTCAAATCCGCGTTATTCGCCGGATTGTTGTCGGTATGACCATCTGGAATACCGTCGTGGTTTTGATCATCAGCAGATTGCCATAAAACAGTCCTAACAGAGACCATGAAATTCGATCCTGCCCTGGTAAAAATAGAACCATTGGCATTTGCAGCCCCTGGGGCTTGAGCGCCAGCGGCAGTAAGAGCCGAAACGTCATAGCCAAAAGGAACATTGGTGAAGGTGTTGGAAGTGCCGGTCAAAGTAACCTCCGGCTCATTATCAGCGGGAGAGGCGGCAAGGGTAAGGGAGGCGTGCAGCCGTATCTGTCCCACATCACAATATACCATACTGAAAGCGGCGGTACCGTTAGCATCAAAGTGGAGAGCGACTGGAGTTAAGTTCACGGAGCCACTATCGTTTCCAGCAATAGCCGTATTGCTGGGAGTTCCATTAGGACAGCTCAAATTGGCCGTACCAATAGTGATTCCCACCAGATTAGAGCCCGCGCAAGTGCCGGGATTAACGCATTCATAGCCCATATCAACATTGATGGCGCCACTGGCCCTTGCTTCACACTTCATGGT
Organism: uncultured Desulfobulbia bacterium; assembly: GCA_964608155.1. GTDB lineage: Bacteria > Desulfobacterota > Desulfobulbia > Desulfobulbales > VMSU01 > JAADIV01. The sequence goes on along the minus strand of CAZSOB010000017.1, from coordinate 3,694 downwards.
GTTGGTGTTGGTTTGTATTGCCCTGAGATATAAGGTCTCACCGTTGGGGGCACGATTTGATGATTTACCGCCAATCTGAATTTTATTGTTCAGACCTATTTTATTGTAATTGGCAGCCGCAGTACCATCGGCATAAAATCTAAGCCCGGCGTTACTGAAGGTAATTGACGGATCCTGATCCGGGGCTTCTGTTTTGGCATCTTTGTCTATGACATCAAATGAATAGGTACCGACGGTGGTATTGGCGTAATTAAGCACCACTGAACTTTCACCGGCAGGAATAGTATAGGTCGCGGTTCCCGAGCCATTATTGGTAAAGGCACCGGAACCGCTTGTCAGTCCCCAGCTGCCGGAGGCGGGGGTGGTGGTTACCGTAATCTGGGTATCAGCGGCAACAGGAAATACCGCGCCGCTGGCGTCACGGGCTGTAATGGTAACAGGTTCGCCCGCACAGGTTATTCCGTGTCCTGAGTGCGAGATGGAATAATGATCCACCGGGACACCGAGCGAAAGGTATTCATCGGCCCCGATATCGGGCCCCGTTCCCTGGGGGCGGGAGTCACCGTCAATATCATCGCTGGGCGCGTAGGCCGAATCAGCGTGGTCGATGGCCGAGGTGGAGGTGATTTGCAGATGGTAATCGGCGGTTAAATCAGGATTTGTGGTGAAATTATCTGTCAGAATCGGAGCCTTGCCGGTAAAAGAGCTAACGGAGTTATATATTGAATTTGAAATTGTCAAACTGGTATCGTTATAATTACGGATATAACAATTATTTCCATCGGGTGAACTGTTCCCCCAGAAAATGCTGTTGTGAACATCAAAATTACCATAAGAATGAATATACAAGGCACCGCCTTGCACATCAGCAGAATTATCAACCATAGTACAATTAATAAATGAAAGTTTTGTGCTGGTATTGCCGTAAGCGACACCACCTTTAGAGGAAGCTTTATTCCCGGTAATCAAGCAGTTTGTAAAATCAGAATCACCGCCTGAGCCGTTTATAAAAACCGCCCCCCCCCCATTAGTACCGCTGCCCTTAGCAATGTTGTTTTTAATGTCGCATTTAACGACATTAATTTTGCTGTTGTTTATATATATACCGCCGCCGGAATAGGCGGCACTATTAGAATCAATGGTGGAATCGGTAAGTGTTGAGTCAGAGGTGACCGAATTAAAATCAATGGCGCCGCCAAGATAGCTGGCACTGTTGTTAGTAAAGGTAGAACCGGAAATGATTACAGTTGCGCCTGTATTGATATATACAGCGCCGCCATATTTGGCTTGATTGCCACTGAAAGACGTGTTGATAATCTTTATCAGCACCGAGCCATTGGAGCCCAGACCACCACCATATGCTGAGCTTCCGGCATTATTGTTGCTTATAACGCAATTCTGGACAGTCAGGTTACTTCTGGCATAAATTGCCGTTTTACCGGAACTGCCGGTAATAGTAAATCCATCTAATGTACATCCAATGGAGTCATTCTGAAATAATATAGTATTTGGCTTACTATGCATAGGGCAGCCTCCTCCCATACTCATAGACTGAGAAGGCGGCCGAATTGTCGTGTAGTCCGCCCCATGTTCGGATTTAATGGTAATATTTCTGTTCATTACAGAGAGATTCTCCCTGTAAGTGCCATCGCAGATCAGAAGTGTATCACCATCATGAGAGGCATTAATGGCCGATTGAATGGTGGTGTAGTCCGCGCCGCCGGAACCGCAAACCGTAATATCAGCGCCCGCGGCGGACAGGGCAGTTTGTGAAAAGCCAAACAGGCAAGCTGATATCAGAGCCATTGCCAACACAGCGTTTTTACAACAATGTTTTTTCCTCATAATCAATCTACCTCGTTAATCTGAATAGAATCTGAATAGTTACGGACAATGAACATGAGACACTACCGAGGATCGGAAATACCCGCGTCTGACATCAAACTGAATGCCACCTTGATGCTTTATTTTTATAATTATCACTTAAGGGTTACCCCCTGCCCCGTGTAATATCTTATGCATTCAGCATACCACAGGCAAAGCAGCACTCCATAATAAATCATACGATCCCCCCCCCGTAAGTGTTCGGGAAAGCACAGACTTCAACGAGACGAAGATTAATATTTTACTAAGCGCTATTCGTTTGTTTCGGGACATTAACGATGGTGGATTTCGCTCAACTTATGCGGGAAATACCCCAATCTTAAATTTCTTGCTTATGCTGTTACCCTGCCTTAAAATTTAGGTAAGAGTACACCAGCACCTCATCTCCGTCCGTTTCAGCCTTCTCACGTACAGGGAGTACAGACTCAAAAACAGAAACAAACGGATATAAGGAACAGGTGGGCTCTTACACTACGGGGCAGCATCAATTCTGGTGTCCTTGGTGAACTATCTATTCCAAATCCAGTTACAAGATAAGCCACATTCTCAGCAAAAATTTTAGCATTTATGGAATAGCCATACAAGCCCCTGACTGCCGAACTTGATAAATTCCATGTTTAAAACTCCAGGCAAAAGGATTACCGGGCAGATAATTAAAGACCTTTTATCCGGTCAGGCCATAAGCTGCATACTTAACACATTGAAATCAGTAAAAAAACTATTTGACTGCAATCGACAAAAAAAATGCTTTATTTTATATATTAATAATTGCTACAATCAATTATTGAGTAAGTGAGTACAATTTTATTAAAATCAGCCGACAGGAGAAGATGCATGGAAAAAAAAATTAAGCCCCTCAGCCTTTTAACCTCAAAGGATTATGGCCAGAAAGGCTTTACTTTGATTGAGTTGATCATGGTAATTGTTATCTTGGGTATTCTGGCAGCTGTTGCAGTGCCCAAGTACCAGAGCCTGAAGGGCGATGCCTCTAAGGCTGCGGCAAATGGAATGTACGCCGGAGCTCAGGCAGCCTGTGCCATAAATTTTGCGAATAATATGTTACATCCTGATACCACCGATTCAGCACATAGTCCTCTGATTACCACAGGTGCAACACTTTTAGCGGCCATGGATAACCCTCCCAGTGACTGGGGCGTCCCCGCAGGAGGAGAAACCAGCCCTCCAACAATAGTAGCAACAATAAGTGGGAATTCATATACAATTACAATATTAAAGAATACTGACGGAAGTTATGGCGAAACTACTACCGCGAAGGCCAAGCTATCCAAAAGCTGGTAGTCAGTAAATCTGTAAAACCCCAAAAGCCCGCTTATCTCACAACAAGCGGGCTTTTGGATTAAATTTGGACATAAAACACTAAACGACATAACACTCCCCCTATTTATTCAATGTTCAGTGGTCAGTTGAAAACAGCCAACCCTTGACCGAACAATGAAGCAGGGAATACAAATTTCACGTTTTACGGTCGTAAAAAAGTAAACTCTTCACATTTTACGAATGAAAAACGTTGAAAAAGCCCAAAAAAAAGGGATATTAATAGCTCATGAAACGAGATATATATTCCCTCTTACTGGCCTGGGAAAATACTTCCCGCCGGAAGCCGCTGATTCTCCGGGGAACGCGCCAAACCGGCAAGACCTATATTTTGCAGGAGTTCGGGCATAAGGAGTTCGACGAAGTCTTCTACTTTAACTTTGCAGCAAGCAGCCGGCTCGACAGCCTCTTTTCCCAGAGCCTTGATTCTTTGCCGCGCATTGCCGCTCGGTTCCCGCAGCGCCAGGAAGAATAA
>CAZSOB010000016.1:0-15902 GCA_964608155.1 uncultured Desulfobulbia bacterium | reverse complement strand
TTAGGGTATGAACGGCCTTTAATAGATCAGGTGAGTTGGTGAGGCGGTTGGCCCCCTGAATGGTTTTCAGCAGCCCCTGGCCAATTTTGTTGAAGGGTATTTTATGTATTTCCGCCAACACGTCAGCCGCGTTTCTCCGTAATGTGTCTATGGTGGATGGAATGGTGGGGATCTCTGGGTATTTGCCGGTCATAAGAAGCTTTTTCCCCGGGAGATGGGGATGAACGTCGAGTTCGATAAAGAGTTGCCCTGTCAGCAGGCTGCCCATTTTTAACTGCGCCCTCATCCCGCGTTTAACCATGAGGGCTGCTAACTCGTTAGGTTTATGAGTTTTCAGGAACCCTGAAGACGTTAGACGTTCCGGCTCAAGTTCAATGACGACCGGGGTCTCAATGTTCATGGTTTTGGGGTCAAAAGCAATCGTCATATCCGTGACCTGGCCGACCTTGATGCCCCTGAATTCAACTGGTGCCCCTTCACTTAGCCCCCTTAAAGATTCTTTGAAGTGTAACAGGTAGGGAACCTTCCTGACATATTTAGATTCACCGATAGTTTTAAAATTCTTGAATAATTTAAAGATAGTTCCCGTCTTGCTCGGTTGGTTGGAGCCCCCGGCTGTGATGGGGCTATCAAAAGAAATACCTCCCGCGATCAATGTGGCAAGTGACTGGACATTGATATCTAATCCTTGTATGCCGTAGGATATGTCAATTCCTGTTTTCTGCCAGAATCGACTCGTGTCCCGCACAAGCAAATCGTATGGTGAATTAATAAAAATGTCTATGATTACACCATCATCTCCCTGGGCTAATTTGTAATTCACAACTCGTCCGACCTTAACGCCTCGGTGCAGGATTGCCGTGCCTGGGAAAGCCGAGCCCAGATTAGCCGCGTGCAGCTTGAACAGGGTGCCCTTTTCATCTGCCAGTACGCCTGGCGGGTTCTCAAGCCCGGTAAACGTTAAGGATGGGGGGCCGGGACGGGGATCGATGCTGATATATACACCTGAGACAATGGTCTCAAGTCCGGAAATTTGGCTGCCGCCAATCCGGGGTCGAACCACCCAGAACCTGGTGTTTCTGGACATGAACTTTTTACCAGATTTATCTATTTTGGCCGTCACGGTAATACTTGAAAGATTTTTTATTTCTATTTTTTTGACTTCCCCAAGGGTTACCGATTTATATTTGATTTTGGTCTTTCCCGCCTCAAGCCCCGAAGCGTCTTTAAAGGTAATTGTGATCGTGGGCCCGCTTTCAGAGATCGTCTTATAGGCCAGCCAGCCTCCGATGAGTAGCGCGACTAGGGGGACTATCCAAATGATTGGAATCGTACGCGGTTTTTCCACCACGGCCTCTGGCAAATCATCTATTTGCAACTGATGCGGCCGCTCAGTCATTGTTCCTCCTCCATGGCATCCCATATGAGCCTTGGGTCAAAGCTCATGGCCGCCAATATTGTGGTTATGACGACGCCGGCGAAAAATACGGCCCCCAGGCCTGGTTCAATGGTGGCAATTGAACCAAGTTTAACCAGGGCGGTAAGGATGCCGATTACAAAGATATCAAGCATTGACCAGCGGCCGATACCTTCGGTTACTCTATATAATACGGTTCGCTGTCTGGGATGCCAGCGGGATTTTCTCTGCACCGAGATGAGTAAATAGGTGATGGCAATGAGCTTGACGATGGGCACAACAATGCTGGCAATAAAGACTATTAAGGCAATGGGGTACATACGGGCCGCGATGAGATGGATTATCCCGCTCAGAATAGTATTTGGTTTGCCTCTGCCATATGAAATCACGGTCATAACTGGTAACAGGTTGGCGGGAATGTAGAGGATAAGGGCGGTCAGGGTCAACGCCCATGAGCGGGCGAGGCTGTTTGATTTACGGAAATGGAGCCTTGTTCCACAGCGTGAACACACCTGGTGACAGCCCTTGGGGAGGCGTTTGGCCTGATTCAATTTGTGACAGGTGCGGCAGCTTAGTAAAGATGCTCTAACAGCCGTAATGGCGGCCTCTTTCATGGCCTTTGTTCCAGTCTTTCCCATACCTCCCGGGGCTCCAGAACCGCCGTGGTCAGGGTCATAAAGACAATAAGAGCCGCGAAGGAGTAGAGTGATACCCCCAGCACAATCGTGGTTATATCGATTAACTTTACATAGGCGACGATGACGCCAAGCATCAGTACCTCCATCATGGCCCACGGGCTGAGGGCCTCTACGAATTTAAAGGTCTCCCGCGCTTTCCAGACCCTGAGATTGAATTCTAAAGGGATGAGGATATAAAGTGTGCCAATAATTTTGAGGAAGGGGAGTAAGACCCCGACGGTAAGCACCAAAACGCCCAGCCCCCAGAAGCCCTGCTGGAATAATTCAAGTCCTCCTGAAGTTAGAAATGTAACCTGCTCGCGGCCCTGCAGTTTAAAGGTCATAAAGGGAAAGACATTTGCTAATCCAAAAAAGATCAGGGCCGTAAGGGAATAAATGAGAGCCCGGTTTATAGTACGCGGCTTTTGGTGGTACAAGACTGCCCCGCAGCGAGGACAGGCGGCCCGCTCCCCGTCCCGCAATGGGCGGGTGCGAAAAAGAAGATCGCAGTCGTGACAGGCGATAAGGGAGTTGCCGGCGGCTTTTGTCATTCTGCTCCAGGCCTTGGGAAAAGTCTTAAAATCATGCCCATTTGCAGATCTTGTAAAATCATAACTATTCAGCCTGATGTCTAAAAACAGTAATAATCACCAGAGTTACGCAAAATCTCGCTTAGTTACTGATCGTAAGCCCCCTCTCCGTTTTTAGGCTCCGGCAATTGGCTTAGAGGCTGCTCAACTTGATATTTTACAAGGGCTGATTGGTATATTCATACAAATCTAAAGGATGCTTGTCAACCCGAATGGGGAAGGAAGATTTATTTATATATTGACGAGGAAGGAAATTAAAAAAGTTTCTGCTTGCACGTATCTGCATATGCGGATATATTGTTATCTAAGGGGTTCGTCTCTCAAAATTTCAAGACCCTGTTTGAGCGGGCGTTGAACAGTTATCAACAAAATAAGGAGTTATTGACTATGGCAGAAAAAAAACTATCGTTTCTCGATCGATTTTTGACCCTGTGGATATTTATTGCCATGCTTATCGGGGTTATGGCGGGGTGGCTCTATCCTGGTATTCAGGGGGTGATAAATAGATTTCAGGTGGGGACTACCAATATTCCCATTGCCCTGGGGCTCATCCTGATGATGTATCCGCCCCTGGCCAAGGTGCGTTACGAAAAGCTGCATGAGGTTTTTCGTAATTTCAAGGTTCTTGCCCTTTCCCTGGTGCAGAACTGGATCATTGGCCCTGTCCTGATGTTTAGTCTTGCCATTATCTTTTTATCCGGTCACCATGATTATATGGTGGGCCTTATTCTAATTGGTCTGGCCCGCTGTATCGCCATGGTCATTGTCTGGAATGATCTGGCCGACGGCGACACCGAGTACTGCGCCGGGCTGGTGGCCTTTAATTCTATCTTTCAGGTTCTCTTCTTCTCGGTCTATGCCTGGATATTTATCACCATCCTGCCTAAATGGTTCGGTATTACGGGTGCTGTCGTCAATATATCCATGGCCGAGATTGCCAAATCGGTATTTATCTATCTCGGTATTCCCTTTCTGGCCGGGGTGTTGACCCGCTTCATTGGGGTCAAGTTGAAAGGGGAGACGTGGTACCAGGAGCAGTTAATCCCCAAAATCAGTCCCCTGACCCTGGTTTTTCTGCTTTTTACTATTCTGGTCATGTTTTCCCTTAAAGGTGAATATATTGTCCAGCTACCCATGGACGTGGTACGGATCGCGATTCCACTCTCCATATATTTCCTGATAATGTTTCTGCTCTCCTTCTTTATGTCCCGTAAGGCCGGGGCCACCTACGAGCAGGCGGCTACCCTGTCGTTTACCGCCGCTTCCAATAATTTTGAGTTGGCCATTGCCGTGGCTATCTCCGTTTTCGGGATCAACTCGGGGGAGGCCTTTGCCGCTGTCATAGGCCCCCTGGTAGAGGTGCCGGTGCTTATCTCTCTGGTAAATGTGGCTTTGTACTTTAAAAAGAGGTATTTCCCCTTTGTTAGGGAAACTCCCGCCGGGATCTGCCATGTGAGTTGTAAAAATTAGGTATTATGCTATGAAAATATTATTCTTGTGTACCGGAAATTCCTGCCGTAGTCAGATGGCCGAAGGCTGGGCCAGATATCTGAAAGGTGATTTATTAGAGGCCTATTCAGCCGGGATTGAAAAACACGGTCTAAACCCCTCTGCCGTCAGGGTAATGGCCGAGGCCGGGGTGGATATCAGCGGCCAGCAGTCAACCCTGATTAATGAGCTGTCAGTCACGGAGTTTGATTATGTTATTACCCTCTGCGGTCACGCCAATGAGACCTGCCCATTTTTCCCTGGCCCGAAGATTCATGTTGGTTTTGATGATCCGCCCAGTCTGGCGCTTGGGGCTCAAAATGAGGACGAAGCGCTTAGTCATTACCGGCGGGTACGAGACGAGATAAAGAACTTTGTTGAGGGGCTGCCTGGCTCTCTGCCGGAGATGGAAGGCTGGTGATCGGGGGGCTGCTCTAAGGCGTGTTCAGGCTCTTGCGGTGCGGCACCATGGTGGGCGTGATTGAGTTTTCCAATTATACTCCCTGTATATTGGGGGACTCAGGTAAGCGAGCCTGCGAGACTCCGAGCGCGTGCAGCAGGGTGTTCATGGAGCGCTTACGTCTTTGTGCTCCTCGTGCGCCATTGGCTTGCGGGCAAAGATCCAGATCGCCAGGATGCTCACCTCATAAAGAACAACCATGGGGGCGGCCATCAGGAATTGGTTTACTACGTCTGGGGTGGGGGTGACGATGGCCGCGATTACAAAGGAGAGAAGAAAGGCGTATTTTCTGTTTTTTCTTAATAATTTGGTGTTTACTAAGCCAATTTTGGCCAGCAATACCATGAATATCGGCATCTCAAATATAAAGCCAAAGGCCAGCAAGAGCCGGAGGCTTAATGAAAAATACTCCTTAACCGTGGGCATGGGGGAGAGATAGGAGTTCGTGTAGCTGGTTAAAAAATGAAAGGCCGGCGGGAGAATCACCAAAAAGCCAAAGGCGGCACCGCCGATGAAGCAGAAGGCGGAGAGGATGGAAAAAGGCAGCAGAACACGTTTTTCATGCTGATAAAGGCCGGGGGCCACAAAACTCCATATCTGGTAAAAAATCACCGGAGTGGCCAGCAGAATCCCGGCGGTGAGGGCTAACTTTAGGTAAAAAAAAAGGCCTCCTGGTAAGATATGAAGATCAGCGAAGAGCCCTTGGGCAGAACCTTATAGAGGGGTTCCAGAAACCAGCGGCCGATATCCTCGCTGAAATAATAGGCGACTCCGAAACCAACAATAACGGCCAGAATAATAGTAATGAGGCATTGGCGCAGTTCAGTCAGATGCTCAGTGAGGGACTGCTTTTGTAAATCATTCATTTTGTTGTTATTCTGGTATATTGTGGGAAATTATATTTGATATAATTCTGATATTGATATAGGCGGACAAAATCATTAATCTATGGTCTATTACTGAACCAGTTTAAGATACAAAGTAATTATTCAGCGTGATTGATGCATAGAAGTAACAATAACCACAGGATTGTAACTGTTCAGGAAAGCGCAGACTCCGGATGTGCCCGAGGTGTGATTGATAATGCTGTTCGGCTATACATACGTATGCTGGACGGCATTATCAACCGCAGGTAAGCGAGCTTGCGAGACTCCGGATTGGGTGCAGCTGAACAGTCAAGATACAAAGAACACTTTATAAGGTCAAGCATAACCATGATAACCGCCGCCGAAAAAGCACTCAGCCGTTTGAAACGTCCCCTGCTGCCCTTAGTTTCCCTCCTGGAGATGCTCTATCTTACCGGCCCCTTTGCCGGCATAGAGGATTTGCTGGCCGAGCTGCCCGCTGATATTGAAACAAATGGTTGTCATTATGCTGATCCGGCGGCCCTCCTGACCGCTAAGCTGGATATTATCAGGGAGATAGAGCTCTTAAAGAATGACAGCCCCTTAACTTATCGGATTGACGATGGCAAGGGGGGTGAATATCAGCGTGTAGAGGCCGTTGAACTCTGGATCGCGCAAGGGATAATGGCCTGGGAACTGGAGGAGATAAACAGTCTCCTCTGCGGCGGCCGGGGCTGTGATCTCTGTTGTGTTGGCCCCACGAGCCACAGCCGTCATAATTTTTTTGATATTCCCCTGGAAGATGATGAATTAGAGGGCTTTGCCGGGCAGCATCGCGTTAATGACCGAATATCCGGCGATATATACGCTGATCCGGCCCCGCTCCTTGATGGCCGGCTTTTTTATCAGAGCAATGCCCCATTTCTTCTGCGCTGGCGGCGGGGCTGGAGCATGATCCTGCCTCGGCAGAGCAAATGCCCTAACCTCGCTGATAACGGTTTTTGCGCTGTTTATGCACAACGGCCTACGGTCTGTCGTAAACCGCAGATTTTCCCTTATGCCATTGAGGAGGACGGCAGGGGCGGGGAGGGCGGTCTGCCCGGCTATATCGGGCGGCGCAAATTGTTGGCGGTCTGGGACTGCCCCTATGTCAGAGAGTATCAGAGTCAGATTGCCCGTTATGGTGAATTATGCGGTATGGAACCGGTATTTAAAGAGAATAAGGCATAAGGATAGATGTCTGCTCAGCGGCCAGGTCAGTTATATCTCGCTGTTACCCTGCGCTTTCTGATTTATTTCTGTCATTGGATGATTTTGGCCTATATGCCGGTTTTTTTGAAGGGCGTGGGGTTTGCTGATCTCGATATAGGCCTGGCCATCAGTCTCTATTCCCTCACTTCCATGGCCCTGATGCTGCCCATGGGTGCCTTCTCTGATGTTTTTTCACCCCGCCATACCCTTATGGCCGGTGCCCTGCTCTTTGCCCTCTCCTTTGCCGCTCTCAGCTATCTTGCCGGTCATGTCCTGTTCTGGCCCCTTATGGGGGCAATTGGTCTGAGTGGTCTGGGGGTGGCGGCCCTGATTGTGGTTAGTGAATCGCTGTTTTTGAAAATATTTGGTCAGGAGCAGCGGGGCCGCCGCATCGGTATGTATCAGTTCAGCACCTACCTGGGCTTTGGTCTTGGCCCCCTGGCCGGTGGTTATCTGATAAGTTACGCGCCCAGTGCCCTCTTCATGGGCGCCCTGATGATTAGTCTGTTGATTTTTGTTGTCTCCTGGGCCCTTACCGATTGTCCGCCCATCGACTTTTCACTCCGGCAATATATCTATGACCTGAAGCGCCCCAAGGCCCTGCTGCTCACCGCCTGCGTCTTTGTTCTCGGTACCCATTTCGGAGTGGAGCAGACCTCGTTTTCCCTGCTCTTAAAGGAGAATCTGGCCCTCTCATCCCGAACCATCGGCATGGTATTTACCTGTATCGGGCTTTGGATGGCCTTGATGGTGCCCTTTGTCGGCCGTCTCCATGATCGTCATGATTCTATATTTATTTTTCTGCTGGTGGGGCTGGGAATCTCCGGCCTGTTTCAGGCCCTCACCGCTCTGGCCGGCGGACTGGTCTCTGTACTCGTAATCAGGATACTGCATACCATGGGAGATACTCTGGCCATGCTGGAGTTAAGTGTCTTGGTCAGTATGTTTTTCCCCGCCGCCCGTCTGGGGGGCAGTGCCGGGTTTATGTACGCGGTGCGCACAACTGCCACCTTTATCGCCGCTCTTGGGGCCGGGCTGGTAAATCGTTATTGGGGCTACCCTGCCTCTTTTCTCATCAACGGTCTTTTTGTTATGGCCTTTGCCATTTGCAGTCTGCTGTTTATTCTTGGCAGCGGCCGTCGGCGGCGGGCCCTGGGCTGGCAGGCGGCGGGTTTTGTCGTTTAATATCCCAGAGCGGGGTCAGTCTCTTTATTCTTTTGGCGGGAATATGCTGCCAGTCTAAATCAGGGGCCTGAAAGTCCTGGGAGAGCGGCTGACTGCCGGATGGCTTGATCAGCATATTTATTGGCACGTCCCAGGGGGCGGTGGGCAGTGATTTGACGAATCGGGCCTCATTATCAATAACCGCGCAAGCCGTGGGCTTTACATTCAGGGCATGGCTGGCACTTAAGATGGTGCAGGAGAGATCGAAAAATCCGTCACCCTCACCGAGTCTCTCGCCCCTCTCACTGACCGCCAGGGCTCCGGTGATTAAGAGGTCGATTTTAAGTCCTGCCAGGTCAGCGTAGTGTAAGCGGCGGCCGAAATTGGTCAGCCCCTTCAGGCTTACCGCCAGGGTCAGTTTGGGAAAGGGAATAGTGTAGGGTGTTAAGATGTAAAAACCCTCCCGTAAGCCGGCTGCGGGCATAATTACCCTTTTGCCGTCAATAAGGGCGTTAATTCTGATTTGGGCGAGAATGGGGGAGGGGGTAATAAAGACATTTGCTGCCCGATTATAGGCTTGCAGCCGCCGAAGCTCCTGGGCCAGGCGGCCATGAAGAGCGGGATTAGCTGGAATATCCTCTATGGTCTGCCGAAAACTTTCTTTGGCCGCACTGGTTAGATTTGGGATGGTTCTTTACCTCAGTACCGTGGCAATATGAAGGGGTTTCCTGCCGGTGGTAAAATCAACCAGTTTAAAACGGTGCAACAGCTTCTCGTTGGCTCTGAGCGCCATCTTCTCGCGCTCCTGCAAATTTTCTTTGGCAAAGCCGTATCTAACGAGATATTTTATATCGTTCCACATGGTTTCGCTGCCCATGATAGCCACCACCAGTTCGTGGTTATTGCGCCGGAATGATCCCACGTAGGTCTGTCGTGCCCTGGCCGTATAGCCGGTTTTACCACCCACGGCACCTCTGACCTGCCAGAGGGCCTTATTGTGGGTGGTGAAGAGTCTTCCCGAGCTGGTTCTGTATCTGATGCGCTCCATGGTCTTGGCAAAGACGGGGTTCTGCATGGCGTGATTGAATATCTTGGCCAGGTCACGGGCGGTGGTATGCTGGCCGCGGTGGGTAAGGCCGCTGGCTGATTTGCAGACCGTATTTGTTGCCCCGAAACTCTTGGCTCTGGCCGTCATCAGATGAGAAAAAGTTTTTTCCGTACCGCCAATCCTTTCGGCCAGGGCTACACTGGCATCATTGGCCGAGACTAAGAGCAGGGCGTTTATCAGGTCAGTGGCCTTATATTCATGGCCGGGGCGGAGGTAAATTTTTGAGCGCGGCATTCTGGCTGCGTAGCGGCTGACAGGAACCAGATCGTTTTTATGCAGAGAATCAATGGCGATGATCCCGGTGAGTACCTTAATGGTGCTGGCTGGCTGGCGCGGGAGGTCGGGGTTGCGGGAATAGAGAATTTTGCCGCTCGTGGCATCCATGACCATGGCGCTTTTGGCGGATATTTCTCTTCTGACTGTTTTTGAGATGCGGCGGAAGTAATAACCCATGGGCCGCCGTTTCACCAACTCCTTACTGTCAGTTAGCAGGATCAGGCTGTTGTGGCTTTGAGCCGCGGCCTTAACGGCGGGTCGTACCGCGAATTTATATTGGTTAGTAAGGACGATGTGGGTGGCAGCCTGAGCGTTGTTTTGCCAGATAAATGAGAGGGCCAGGAATATAATAAATAACTTGATTATTGGCTTCATATTATCTTGTCTGATGAGGTGAGAGGTGAATTTTAAAGAAATCACAGCCGCTGTTACTGATTTTAATGGTATAAATGGTCAAAAAGCAAGTTTTTTTTTAAATATTATCCGTTAGTTAGAAGAATAATGGTATAGTCGTGATCCGTAAGGTTCACCTATTGCCCAATATGTCGTGGGCAATAGGTGAACGAACACTATATATGGTATATGCTTGTTTTTTAAGTCTTTTTATTTTTTTTGGTACCATTTACCATTTTGTTTCTGTAACCAGGTTCCAGGTCTGGCCAGCTGCTTGATTTGTAAGGCCCGTCTCTGACCCACGAGATCAGGCGTTACTCCCTGCTGTCTGGCAATAGCGGTATAGACAAGGCGGCGATCCGTATTTTCAGCTTTGACTATTTTATTGTCTGCGGCATTTTTTTTGAGTTTGAACAGATAACCGTCTTTAGTTTCGCCAATAATCCCGGCGGCCTTTAATCTTGTTATCTCCGGCAGCCTGGCCTTCATGCGGGCCATTATTGCCTGTCCGCCGGCCAGGGCCTGACCGCAGAATATCATAACAAGCAACAAGGCCAGGCTGAGTTGTTTTGCTTTCATCATTTATTTCCTCCCGCGCGGTTTTTTTTTATTTGGCTGTTTTGTCAAGATCGCCGAAAAAATTATCCAGGGCCTTATCGACCTTTAAATTGATGTCGATGGTTATATGAATGGGCTTTATCTCAATAGGCTTCAGGTTGATGTTACTGTTTGTATTAATGGTGCCGCAGCCCGCCAGCATCAGCGCCGCGAGAATAACGCCAATAACAGTCTTCATTGTCCTCCCCCCTCTATTTGCTCTTTAATGGCCTTTATGGAGCTACCATAATCTAAAATTTTGGTCAACGGAAGACGGAAATTAACATCTAACTTTATTCCCTGAAATCGGGAACCGGGATTATTGCCCTTTACCCGTACGAAGCCGCCAAGTTCCCGCTTGAATATAAAGGGCAGTACTCCGGCTGGTTTGCCGTCAATCTGCATCCGCATTATTAGATCATCACCCATGGCGTTCAGATCAAGCCGGGCCCAGTCATAATGAAAGTCTTTCAGGGCCGCGCGAGCCAGGTCAAGCTGGGCGAATTGCCTGCTGCCTGCTGTCAGCCCTGAGGTTATGGATTCCAAACCCGTGACCTTGATGTTGCCGCCCTCACCAGGGGTGGAATAAAGGAATCCTTCCCGCGGCATAAGACGGCCATTTTTTATCGCGATGGGAATGCGGCCGCTTACCCGTCCCCGGCCGCTGGCCTCCCCGGCCCCGAATTGCTGGAGGAGACTGGCGATCCGTAGGCGGTCGCAATGGAGAATAAGGTCATAATTATGAGTCTTGGGTGAAAAGCGCATGGCCTGGGTATAGACATGGCCGCCGCACCACTGGAGGTCGCTCTTCTCTACAAATATGGAATCGGGAGATTCAATCTGGAAATCCACCCGGCCGTTGGCAAGTGATATTGTGCCTATTTTAAGGGCCTTAAAACTTAATGTCTGCCGGGCGGCACTCTTTAAGGGGGCTAAACTGGGCAGGGTGAGGGATAGATTGCCCCCTTGTAATTGGAAATCAGGGGCAGTTAAACGGACATGGGTCAGATTGAGGCGCAAGTGACTCTTTAAGCCATGTCTGTTATAGCCGACAGCACCCGTAAGGTCAATGTCGGCAGCAGTGCTGTAGCCCGTTAATTTGGGATTCAACAGGCCAAGATCAAAATTGCTTAGGCTCTTCTCGCAGCCGTTTTTAAAGCTGATATTGGCCGTGGGCGGCGGGGCACCAAACAGGTCTGCTGCCCCATTAATATTAATACAGCTCTTTGCCCAGGGCAGGTTCCAACGTCCGGAAAGCCGTAAGCCCTTCTTGGACTCAGCAAGCTCTAACTGGGCCTTACCGAGCTTTTGCTTCTGCCAATTGAGGGCCGGTATGGTGATTTTGCCCTTATCGTTGTCGGCGGCAGGTGGCCATTTAAAAGGTAGTTCGGCGCTTATCCCTGACAGCCGCAGTCCGCCAAAGCCGATTTGCCCCATTCGTATGTTTAACCGGGTCTTGCTGCCCTGGGGCTTGAGTCTGCCGTTTAGTTTAAAGCGGCCGGTCGCTTTGAGGCCTTGATCTTGATAGGCAAAGTTTTTCTCCGGAGTTGACCAGTTAAGGCGCCAATGGGCCTTGGAGAAGGAAAGGGCTCGGAATGTAACTGGCAGTTCAGACGGCAGGAATGAAAAACCGGGCCGGGCTGTCGGCAGGTGTTTGATGATGAATGAGCCTGACGCCTGGTCCTTCTTTAGATTGGCCCGCAGGCTGAGGCCGCCTATTTTAAGACCAGAGGCGGGTAGGGTAAGAAAGTTGGTGTTTAGTTTGACCGTCTGGCCCTCGGCCTCAATACGCAGATGGAAGGGGCTTTTACCGCTGGTAACCTGGAGACTGCCTCTGGTTAGTTTTGTATCTATAAGGCTGGTGTTCAGGATTAATCTGTGAATCGTGAAGGGGGACATAGCGGCCCGCAGGCTGCCCTTGATTGTTATTTTGCCCCGTAAATCTATATTTGGCAGCAGATCTTTGAAATATATAAGATGCGTGGCATTAGCGATTATTTGGGCCTTAAGAAGCATCGTCTTTGTATCCAGTTCAGCCCTGATTACCTGCTCCTGGCCCCGTGGGGACAACTTGGCCTCTATGTTAAGGAGGCCGGGCTTTGCCGGGCTTGATGATATGGTCATCTCAATGGGGATCATTAAGGTTCTGCCCTGCCAATTGCAGCGCAGGTAGCTGTTTGTTATCCGTAAGCGCCTAAAGGAAAGGGGCAGGGTGGTGGCTGATTTGGCCTTGCTGGTTGTCCGGGATAATGGCAGTTTTAAAACGGCACCATTGACGGTAATACTGTCAACACTTCCGTGGCTGAGGAGGGTGGCGGGGCTGTAATCTATGCTCAGGGCGGCGATTTTAAGGTTGGGGCCTATGCTTATATTTTGGGCTGTCGCCCGCCAGGGGCTGAGGTGGTTGATCTGTAGACTGACACTAACCGGCAGCCGGCTCTCCAGCCAGCCGGGTAACAGGAGAAAGGCGGCGTTTATGGCGCTGTAGAAGATAATTAAGAGGATAAAGAGCCACTTTAAAATTTTACGTCCGCGGCTGTGGGGGGGCATGGGATCTAAAGCATATTAATGACGGTTTCGGTAATTTGTTCTAAGGGCACCACCTTATCGACTCCACCGGCGGCAATGGCCTCCTTCGGCATACCGAAGACCACACAGCTTTTTTCGTCCTGGGCAACATTCATGGCTCCGGCCTCCTTCATCTTCAGCATGCCGGTGGCTCCGTCCCGGCCCATGCCGGTTAGAATTACCCCAACGGCGTTTTTACCGGCGTAGGCGGCCACGGAGTTAAAGAGGACATCGGCGGCCGGCCGTTGGTGGCAGACTAAGGGGCCGGTCTTGACATTGACAAAATAACGGGCTCCGCTGCGCCGCAGAACCATGTGAAAATTACCAGGCGCCAGCAGGCAGGTTCCGGGGATGATTGAATCACCGTCTTTGGCCTCCCTTACCCGGATTTGGCATAAATCATTCAAGCGGTCGGCGAACTGGGTGGTAAAATGGGGTGGCATGTGCTGCACCACCAATACACCAGGACTACTGGCCGGCAAGAGTGGCAATACCTGCTTCAAGGCCTCGGTGCCGCCAGTTGATGAGCCGATGGCGATAATTTTATTGGTGGTCTTGGTAATTGCCAGAGTGCGTTTTTTTAGCGTTTGGGGTCTGGCGGCGGCATTTGCCAGCATGGTCTTGACGTCAATCCGGGCCGCGGCGCGGATTTTTTCGGCCAATTGCACGCTCATGTCGCCCACGGAATAGGCAGAACCGGGTTTACATATTACCTCCACTGCCCCAATATCCATGGCCTCCATGGCTATGGCTCCCCCGGCCTTAGTAAGAGAACTGACAATTATTACCGGCAGGGGAAAATACTTCATTAGTTTACGGAGAAAGGTGATACCATCCATGCGCGGCATTTCGATGTCCAGGGTCACAACATCCGGCTGGAGCTGGACAATTTTGTCCCGCGCCACGTAAGGGTCAGGGGCAGTACCCACGACCTCAATGTCCCCCTCCCTCGTCAGCTCTTCGCTGAATACCTTACGGACGACCGCTGAATCATCAACAACCAGTACTCTTATTTTTTTCATAATAATTTCAAGGTGTAAAGTAACTAATCAGGTATGGGCCACAAATTACTCCCAACTCCGCGTTGTAACAGTTCAGTATTATTTCCGAGTAGTTACGATTTAAAAAAAATCCACAAGAAACCAAAATCGGACGTCAAGGCCATAGGTGAAAAATCGGACAGTTTGGCCGGTGAAAAATCGGTCACCATTTCAGCCTTTGGGATACCCAGCCTGCAGGTTCCTTCCGGGTCTATCATTCCGAGGAAGGAGCCAATGATCATATTGGCGGCCTCACGCATAGTGTCAATAATCTGGTCGTCTCTTAAGGCGTTTTCGTCCACTCCTATGAAGCCGGCGGTTATATTCGTACCCAGGGTTATGGGGAAATAGAACTCCAGGGCGGCCTGCTGGGGGCCGTTGTAAGAAATAGCAGCCTTGATGTATCTATCCTCAAGATTCCATTTGTACTCCGGGGGGATTTGGGCCAGCAACTCCACCGGGGTGAAGTACATGGCTCCAAAGACCTGGGCGGCCGCCTGGTTGATTTTCTCTCTTATATTTTCTGTATTCATAGTATCCTCTTACATAACATGACTCCAAATTTTAAAAATCGCCGTCTGTATCATCGGCGGGAACTGGGGAGTTGCCCTCAGTTGCCATTCTGCCGGCGTAGGCTTTATTCAGAACCTCTAATAGTATGTCCCTGATCTGTTCCGGCAAAAAAGGTTTTTTGATATAGCCCGCTGCCCCCAGTTTTGCCGCCTCGTCCTGGCGGGTTTGGCTGGATTCGGTGGAAATAAAGATTAAGGGAATTTTTTTTAGAACTTCATCACCCTGCATGGTTCGTAATAGCTCTACCCCCCCCATCTCCGGCATGTTAATATCGGAGAGAACTACATCGACCCAGTATCCGGCCATAATCTCCAAGGCCTCAAAACCGTTGCCTGCTTCCTGAAGTGTGCCGAGTTCAATGCCGCACATATTGACGGTTTTCTTGATTACCGCCCGCATAGTTTCTGAGTCATCAACAATCAGAATGTTAAAAGCCATATAATCCCCCTTAGGCAGCGAGAGACATCATCTCTTCCGCTTTTTCTAATTCCAGCATTAAGTCCGCGAGATAAATTTCCAGGTCTCGACCGGTAATTCCGTAGTGTTTCAGGCCCGCGCCCTGAATTTTGCTGGTCAGGCCATCGGCGCCAACACCGATGCCTATGGTCATAATCTGGGTATTAGCAAGGGCCACGAGAGCGGTGAGCTGATCCTTGTTAATAGCGTCTTGATCATGATGCTGTTTGACTGCCTGAACCAGCTCTTGATCAAACTGCCATTTTTTCATGATCTTGGCCCCCAGATCGGCGTGGCTCATGCCCAGGATCTCAATTTCAGCCTCAACAAAGGAGCCGCCTGATTCATAGGCCAGCTTAACGATCTCGGCGAACTCATCGGCTACGAAGCTGCTTAAAAAACGCTTGCCTATATCGTGAAGAAGGCCGGCGGTGAAGGCGGTGTTGGGGTCAACATTATCAAAATGTGAGGCCATCATCTTGGCCATAATGGCTGTGGCTACCGAGTGTTTCCAAAGTTCACCCTGTTCCAGCTGGTAACCATCTCCGGCCCCGCCTTTGTAAAATCTGGCGCTGCTGCTGGTGATGATAATGTCCTTTAAAATATCCTGCCCCACTACCACCAGGGCATCATCGAGGGAGGATACCTTGCGGGTCAGGCCAAAATAGGCGGCATTGCAGGTTTTTAAAAGATTGGCGGTAATGGCGGAATCGTACTGGATCACTTTGGCCAGATCCCTGGCTTTGACCTCCGGGTTGTCCAGCATCTTCATAACCTGGAGAGCCACCTTGGGAAAGGGGGGGATATGGTTGGCAATATTCATGATCTCTTCCATTCTCGTCATAATATCACCTCACCTTTGCCGGACACCTTCATCTTTATCTGACCGGTTCCCACCTCAAGGCTTATTGTTCGGTTGACATTGCCGCCCACGTCCTCCTTGGTGACCATGACATTATTTTTTAAAAACATCTTGCGGATAATCATCTGGTTCCGTTT
>CAZSOB010000015.1:0-16010 GCA_964608155.1 uncultured Desulfobulbia bacterium | reverse complement strand
TGGCAACTATATAACGGATTGCGGCCTGCTTGGCAAGAATAAAAGATGTTAGCGGTGATTAATCTTAATTCATTTCTTTGCCGCAATATTTACAAATTTTGGCCTGCGCTTTGATGATTTCAGCGCAATAAGGGCATTCTTTCTGAAAGGAGTTTCTCAGCATTCGGCTGATGGCTAAGTCAGCCGCCTGGCCAATCTCGGTATGGCGGAATTTATGATTTCGAATGGCATCAAGGCAGGAGAGGTCGTTAATCTCTTCGAGGAGCTTAACTGCCCGTTGTCGTTCCTCGAGGTTGGCTTCTTCGTCGATTATCAGGCAGAGGGTCGGTTCTATATTCTTATCGGCCACACAGGTCTCAAGCTCCTTGATGGCCTTTTGTTCCCTCTGGTATCTCTCGTTGCCCTTTTTTAATTCCTCAATGTCAATGGCCGAGTCAGTAAAGGCTATTTTGCTGGCCACCATCATGGGGGAGCCCTTTTTTTCGCCGGGGAGCAGCATGTAGCGGTAGGAGGCGGTTTTGCCGTATTGCTCTTCGATAAATTTCCAGCCGTCAATAAACATCGAACACTCATCATTTAAGCAGATAAAAAAAACGTCTGTTCCCCAGCCCAGTCCGTCTCCCACATGAATGGGCGGGGTGTTGCAACAACTTAAACGAGTATTGCAATGCGGACAATAATGCTCTTCCATGGCGTACTTCAGACCGGCGTCACTAACCATATTGTTTCTCCAAAATAAAATTAAATAAAATTAAATAGATGTTATTGAATTCAGGGCTACCGGGCTGGTAAACAGGGCTCCTCAACCTGAGGGACAGACTGGGGGATTGTTCAAACAGCGGGGTGAGGCGTTCTAAATACATTAAAGGCCAGCCAGGCGACAAATATTAAAATCAACCAGGCGACGCGAGGAATTTTTATGAATTTCATGGCCAAAGAGAGTAATGCAGAATTACGCTAAGGTCAATGCGCTTTAATTTCTCTCTTGACCATAACGATTCGTAAAACTATTATTAAAGCCCCGTCTTTGTGACTCGAGCGCCATCAAATCAAAAAGGAGTACCATGACATTATTGCGTCCTGACAGTTATGCCCGTAATACCCTGGAAAGATATACCGGCTCCACTGTTGATGAGTTTCAGTCTCATGTGCTGTTGTGTAATTTTGACCGTTATATCCAAGAATTCGCGAGAATAACTAATAATCCTATTAAAGCTGGTTATTGGCAGGTGGTGCATGATAAAGAGCGCGATGTCTCCATTATCAATCATGGGGTCGGTTCTCCTTCGGCTGGGATCATTATGCATTGCCTTTCTTTTCTTGATAACCTCAAATGCGTGATAATGCTGGGGATGTGCGGCGGTATTGACGATGAGGTGGAGATTGGTGATCTGCTTATCCCCACCGCCAGTATCAGGGATGAGGGGACCAGCAAACATTATCTTCCCCAGGATGTTCCGGCTCAACCGGAATTCTGGATTAACCGGGTATGTGAGGAGGTGATCTGCGTTGAGATGGGGGCAAAACCTAAATCCGGCATAATGCTGACCACCGATTACCGGATGTGGGAGTTTGACACAGAATTTATTGAATATATCCTCAAGCATCGTATCCTGGCCATTGATATGGAGATTGCCACTCTTTTCGCAGTGGGATACGCCTTGAACGTACCCACCGGGGCGGTGATGCTGATCTCTGATCTGCCCATGCGTAAGGGGGGGATCAAGAGCAAAGAAAGCGCCAAGGATATATTTTGTAAATTTACCGATAATCATTTAAAGATTGGCTTGGATATTATGGCGGATATTAAGCGCCATAATCTGAAGACTGTCAAACCGGCCCTCTCTGAGCAGAGTTAAAAAATGCAAATCAGCGATTTTCAGGAGCGGGTATACAGGGCGGTGCGCCGTATTCCCAAGGGCCGGGTGACCACCTATAAATTATTGGCTGCGGCTATTGACTGTCAATCCCCCAGGGCCGTGGGGCAGGCCCTGCGCCATAATCCCTTTGCGCCAGAGGTGCCGTGCCATCGGGTAATCAGGGCTGATTTGACTGTCGGCGGTTTCATGGGTGAGCGGCAGGGGCCGGTTTGGCGGCGTAAGATTGATCTTTTGCGCCGTGAAGGTGTTTTCTTCCGGCGCGGGGTTCTGACTGATGCGGCACGGGTATATAATCCGATCTTATGAGCTGGCAGAGTCTGCTGGCAGACAGCCTTATTTCTGCTGCTGAGATCAACCGCCGTTTTCCGGCTGCCGATAGCGGGGGGATTGAGGAGGCGTCCCGGCAATATCCCATGCGGATTAATCCCTACTACTGGAGGCTGATTAAGGATATTGATGATCCCCTCTGGCGGCAGGCCGTGCCTTCGTCACAAGAGTTAAGGGATGTGGTCTGTGAGGCTGACCCGCTGGCCGAAGAGGGGCTCAGTCCCGTGGTCAATCTGGTGCATAAATACCCGGATAGGGTATTGTTTCTGGTCAGCAGTCAATGCGCCATGTATTGCCGTTTCTGTACTCGGAAGAGGAAGGTGGGGACGGCGGGGATGGTTATTGATGATACTACCATTGCCCTTGGGCTGGATTATATCCGCCGAACCCCGGCGATTCGGGATGTCCTGATCTCAGGCGGTGATCCGCTGCTTCTCTCGGATGAGCGTTTGGAGTGGATATTGGCTGAGGTGCGGGCCATTCCTCATGTTGATATAATCCGTATCGGCACCCGGGTACCCTGTGTTTTACCCATGCGGGTTTCCCCTGGGCTTTGCGCCATTTTGCGGCGTTATCATCCCCTCTATATAAACACCCACTTTAATCACCCGGCCGAGTTGACGAGGGAGGCCGCCTCTGCCTGCGGCCGTTTGGCCGATGCCGGTATCCCCTTGGGCTGCCAAACGGTATTGCTGCGGGGCGTAAACGATAATCCAGAGGTCATAAAGGAGTTGCTGCGTGGTTTGCTCCGTATGCGGGTCAGGCCCTATTATCTCTTTCAGGGCGATATGACGCGCGGCACCGATCATTTCCGCACCAGGATTGAGACCGGTCTGACTATTATGAAATCATTAATCGGCCATGTCTCAGGGATGGCGATTCCTCATTTCGCGGTGGATGCCCCAGGGGGCGGCGGTAAGATACCCCTGCTGCCCGATTATGTGATTGCCAGGGGAGAGAGACTGGTATTTGAAAATTATTGCGGGGAGATATACTCCTATCCTGATGGCTATTGATGCCTGATGACGGCCCCTTCCCTGAGAGATGCTGGCAGAGATTTTAGGACTGCCGCCGCCGTGTTTTTCTTTTTAAAGCGTCTTTCCAGGACAATCATAAAGGCCGGTGCCTTATCCTTTGCCGGACGCCGGACGGGGACAATGATGATGGGCGGGGCGCTCTCCGGATAGTTCTTGAGTACGGCCACTGCCGCCTTTAGAGTATCCAGCACCGCTAATTGGAGCCAGAATTCATGAGCTGCGGGTTGGAAATTTGTTTTGGCTTCGTCGGGAAATTTAATTATGGTTCCAGGCCGCAGTCGCTTTAAAATCAGGCCCTTATTGGTTTTTTGCACTAATTCCATTCTACTTCTTGTATAGCGGCCATAGACCCGGGCAATCATCTTGCTCAGGGTGTCTCCCTGGTGAACCAGCAATTTGCCAAGCATGGCCGGCTCGACTTGTATGGGGATATAGGCTGTTTTCTGTTTCGATACCCCGCTTTTTAATGGTTTTACCCGGTTAGTGGGTCTATGTACCATTTCTGCTGTCCGGGATACCGGTTTTATTTCTTCGGTCTTGGCCGGGGCAGTTGGTGACATTGTCTGTCTGGCGTTTGATTCTTCCGGGTGGTGAAAAAGCCCCGGGCCGAGGATTATGGCCGTGATTATGCTTAGCGCCATGATAATAAGCAGGCCTCTTCTGCGTGGTCGAGCGCTTTGTCCATTGTCCTTCAGGCTTGACAGAAGATCAAATAATCCGGCCCGTCGTTTGTTTTTTACTAAAAGAGTGATAATCAGCCTGGAGCAGAGGCTAACTATGCGGTGGGGATAGCCGCCGCTCAACAGGTAGATCAGCAAGACGGCCAGGGGGGAGAAAATTCTGGGAGCCGCGGTTGATTTTTGGTGAGATCTGGAGAGCCGGAAGGTTATCATCTGCTTAGTCTCACCAAGGCTTAAGGGGCGAAGATGGATGCGGGCCGCAATATGGTCGGTGAGATTGGCCTTGTTTGGCAGAACGGGGTTAAACTCCTCCCGGGCAAAGATGACAATCTGCAGGAGTTTGTGCCGGTTGGTCTCAAAAGTTATAAAAGTATGTAGGATCTCAAGGGCGAAATCGGGGAGTTGGTGGCCGTCATCAATAATCAGGACTGGAATTTTGCCCCTCTCCACCACCTGCTCAAAGAGGTATTTTTTAATATTTCCCTTTAATTGTTCTGCCGTTGGCTCATTATCCATCCGCAGCTCAAGGCTCTGGCTCATGGCCTGGAGAAATTTTCGGGCTGAACCGCATTTTGGGTCAATAATGAGATGGGCTTGAATGGGTTGCCCTTTCTTATTCAGCTCTCGGAGTAACTGGCGGCTCAAGGTGGTTTTGCCGGTGCCAATAGCGCCGGTTACCACATTTAGACCCCGTTGCTGACGGATAGCAAGCTCCAGCCTCTCTAAGCAGCCGAGGTGTTGGCCGCATTTGAAGAGCATATCCGGGTCTGGGGAGTTTGAAAATGGTTCTCTGTTGAACTCTAATAGTCGGTAATATTTCATGGGGGATTTTGTTAAAAACTCTTTCATTCATCGCAACATATTATGTATATATAAAAGGATATGTATTGTCTTATCAAGTCATTAATCATGGGAATCAGGAAAATTCCCAGGTTTCCACCAAGAATCAACTACCTGAGGACACCCGTCTTGAGTTGTTGGCGGTGCTGTTTATTATTGGCCTCTTGGGTGCGGTGGTGGTCGAGCGCCATCTTGCAGTGGAATATCGAAGCGGCTCTAAAATCTTGCTGAATTTTTCTTAAAGGAAGCCATGTTTAAACAACTTAGGGAGAGGTTTTTGGTCGTAAGCTCGGCTGCCGGCTTTTCTCTGATGCTGATTGCCGCCGTGGTGGGCTCTATGACGGGCCTGGCGGCGGTCTTTTTTATTAATCTCATTGCCTGGATTCAGGCGGAGTTCTATCACGGGGCGGGATATTTTCTGCCCTTTGCCGGTAATTTTTCCTATATAATTGTCCCCGTTCTTGGGGCGTTAATAGTGGGGCCGCTCATTGCCTATTTTGCTTCGGAGGCCAAGGGGCACGGAGTACCGGAGGTTATGCAGGCCATTACCTTACAGGGCGGCCGTATCCGGCCAAGGGTGGCCGTTGTCAAAATTATTGCCTCAGCTCTCTGTATCGGCACCGGCGGCTCCGCCGGCCGGGAGGGCCCTATTGTTCAGGTAGGCTCGGCCATGGGGTCGACAATAGGACAATGGCTGGGGTTCTCGGAAGAGAGAATAAAAAATCTGGTCTCCTGCGGGGCGGCAGCCGGGATTGCCGCCACCTTTAATGCCCCCCTGGCCGGAGTAGCCTTTGCCACCGAGGTGTTGATGACGGAACTTCATGGCCGTTTATTCGCCAATGTGGTGATTGCCTCGGTCTCGGCCAGTATTATCAGCCGGATGTTTCTCGGAGACAGACCGGCCTTTGAGGTGCCGAGCTATGTTATGCGCTCGCCCTGGGATCTATTCCTCTATCTCCTTCTTGGGCTTTTCGCCGCTCTGGCCGGGGTAATGTTTATCTATATGTTGGATTTTACGGAGACGGCATTTGATAAATGGCGTTTCCCCCTGGCGCTCAAACCTGCCATAGGGGCTTTGCTGTTGGGGCTCCTTGGGCTGGTTTATGTCTATTTGCCCGGTGTGTCCTCCTATGCTCCGGAAACATTTCGCCTCGATGTGCCCCTGGTGGGAAATATTCCCCATATCTATGGGGCGGGCTTTGTCTTTATCGAGAAGATTCTACAGGGTAATGTCTCCTTTCTGCTCATATTTTTACTTATCTTTTTAAAGCCCCTGGCCACCTCCCTAACTCTGGGCTCCGGTAACTCCGGCGGCGTTTTCGCGCCTTCGCTCTTTACCGGCGCTGTCTGCGGCGGGGCCTTTGGCTATCTCGCTAATCAGCTGTTCCCGGGAATCGCCAGCAATGTTGGGGCCTACGCCCTGGTGGGGATGGCCGCGGTCTTTGCCTCCGCCGCCAGAGCGCCGCTTACCGCCATGCTCATTGTCTTTGAAATGAGCAACGATTATTCCCTGATTTTACCTCTTATGGTCAGCGGGGTAGCGGCAACCGCTATCTCCGCTCTGCTCTGTCCGGAGTCTATTTATACTATTAAACTCGTTAAACGAGGTATCCATTTTGTCAAGGGCCGTGACCTGGATATCATGCAGGGGGTGAGGGTTGAGGAGGTAATGAACGAGGAACCCATCCATTTTAATATCAATCTGCCCTTCACGAATCTATACGCGGTATTCCAGGAGACCCATTTTCATGGTTTCCCGGTGATTGAGGACAATAAAGAATTGTATGGCATGGTTACCCTGGAGGATATGACCAGGGTATTGTCAGGAAATAGCAAGATTAGTGAATTGAAGATCATTGATGTGGCCACCGCTAATCCGGTTACCGTCTTTCCCGATGAGCCGGTATGGGCCGCCATCCAAAAGATGTCGCCCCGTGATCTGTCCCGGCTGCCGGTGGTTTCGAGAGAGGATGGCATCACGCTGGTGGGCCTCATAAGTCGTAGTGATATAATCAGGGCCTATGAGGTGGGAATTATGCGTAAGCAGCAGGAGACGTATGCGGCTGAACGGATGGCCTTGCGTAAGGTAAGTGATATCGCGTTCGTGGATTTACGAGTCAAAGCGGATAGTAACGCCGCCGGTAAGACCTTGGCTGAAATGCAAATTTTTAAGCGGGTGAATGTGGTCTCGGTGGAGCGGGATGGTACCGTTATTATCCCGCATGGTGATACCAGAATTCTGGTGGGTGATCTTTTCACTTTTCTATGCCGGCCTGAAGATATAGGGGAGTTAAAGAATTTTTTTTCCTGAAATCCTATATTTTTTCTTGCAACAAATCCAACTCTATAGTTAATAATAACGAGGGAAGTAATCGCTCCCCTTGTCATTAAAGGAGATTTGAAGAGGAAAAGCATATTTGCTTATTTTAGAAAGAATACTATTTGAAAAGGGGAAGAGATGAATAAAACAGAACTTGTTGCCGCGATTGCTAAATCCGCAGAAATTACCAAGGCCGATGCCAGCAGAGCACTGCAGGCCCTCCTTGATTCGATAACCACAAGCCTGGCCGAGGGTGAAAGTATCGCTCTTACCGGATTTGGCACCTTCTCTGTTACTAAGCGCGCCGCCCGCACGGGTCGTAATCCCAGGACTGGTGCTGAGTTGAAGATCGCAGCCAAGACCGTGGCTAAGTTTAAGCCGGGGAAGGGACTTTCTGAAGCAGTAAAATAAACTTCATAGTTTCTCTCGTTTTAAAAAAATCTCTCCATTGGCCATGGGGAGATTTTTTTATTATGGGGGGTGCAAATCAGCATTTTGTCACTTGTTCTGTTCCCTGTATGAAAAATAAAGGCGGGATAGTTCAAGGATAAGATACGGGGTGTTTGTGCCGTTTTTTATAGCAACCATTGGGGTAACTATTCAGCGAAATGCCCGAAATTAGCAATAACCACTGAATGTAACTGTTCAGAAGTGCCCAATCCGGAGTCTGCGCTTTCCTAAACAGTTACAGCTCATAGTTTAGGGCAGGTTATCCGCCTTAGCTAAATAGTTACAACCCTGGTAACTGTTCAAACGCGTGAAATTGTCTTCAAAGTAGCAGCATCCGGGCAGTAAACGGACGCGACCATAAAATCAAGGAGAAGTAATTATGGAAACATTTAGTACCAGTATTTTTAAGACGGAAACTATAAGACTGGCAGACACGGAGGAATTAATTGTCCGTGGCGGCCGGGATCAATTTCATCTTTTGGAGCAGGCCTTTGCCGGTATTAAGCAGATAGGGGTAATTGGCTGGGGGTCTCAGGGGCCGGCACAGGCCCAGAATCTCAAGGATTCGCTGGCCGATTCCGATATTAAGGTAGCCGTTGGCCTGCGCCCGGACAGCTCCTCCATGGCCAAGGCCAGGGAAGCCGGTTTTAACGAGGAGGCTGGTACCCTGGGTGAGATGTACGATATCGCTGCTAAGTCAGACCTGGTTATTCTGCTTATTTCAGACGCTGCCCAGGCCGAAAATTATCAGTTGGTCTTTGATGCCATGCGTGACGGCGCTACCCTGGGACTGTCGCATGGTTTTCTGCTGGGCCATCTGACCAGCGTCGGGCAGTCATTCCCCAAGAATATCAACGTCATCGGCGTCTGTCCCAAGGGTATGGGGCCCTCGGTTCGCCGCCTCTATGTACAGGGTAAGAAGGTCAATGGGGCTGGAATTAACTGCAGCTTCGCCGTGGAGCAGGATATTGACGGCCGGGCTACCGATCTGGCCTTGGGCTGGGCGGTGGCCATTGGCGCTCCTTATATCTTCAAGACTACCCTGCGTAATGAATACTGCAGCGATATCTTTGGTGAGCGCAGTATTCTGCTCGGAGCAGTTCATGGCATTGTCGAATCTCTCTACCGCCGCTATGTAATGCAGGATAATATGAGCGAGGCGGAGGCCTTTACTGCCTCGGTGGAGAATATTACCGGCATAATCAGCAAGACGATCTCCCATGATGGTATCTTGGCCGTCTATGAAAAATTAAACGCCGGCGATAAAAAAATATTTGAGAATATCTATTCTCAATCCTATGGCCCGGCCATGGATATTCTACTGGAAATCTATGACGAGGTCTCCTCTGGTAACGAGATCCGCTCGGTGGTTATGGCCGGTCAGCGTTTTTCCCGTTATCCCATGGGCAAGATTGACGGCACTAAGATGTGGCAGGTGGGCGAGAAGGTGAGGGCGGCCCGTTCTGGACAGGAGGCTCCGGTTAACGCCTTCACGGCCGGAATGTATTGCGCCACCATGATGGCCCAGCTTGATCTGCTCATTGAGAAGGACCATTGCCTGAGTGAGGTCTGCAACGAGTCCGTCATTGAGGCGGTTGATTCCTTGAATCCCTATATGCATTACAAGGGTGTGGCCTATATGGTGGATAACTGTTCCGTCACCGCCCGTCTGGGTTCTCGTAAATGGGCTCCGCGCTTTGATTATAATCTCAGCCAGCAGGCCCTGGTTGATTATGATAATGGTGCCGCGGTTAATGACGAGTTGATTAGTGCCTTTAAGAATCACAAGGTACACGCGGCCCTGGCCACCTGTGCTACCTTGAGGCCGTCTGTTGATATTTCCTTATCTGACGCCGATTGATTATTAAACGTGTTCCACGTTTAAAAAGGCCCGTCTGATAATTCAGACGGGCCTTTTTTGTGCTGATCTGTATCAATGGTGTCTGGTTAGAGCTTGGTATTAAGCCTAACTGGTGGTTTTAGGCCGGGAGACAGATTGAATTTGTCCCCGAATCGAAAGCGGGAAAAATAAAATCTTGCCAGGTCGATATATATGTTTTATATGACTACCTGGTCACATGATGAAAAATGAATTAACCAAACCAAAACAAACCTTCTGGAATCTGGCCGAGGAGAAGAGGCTGCGTATCGAAAACGCCCTGGTGGAGGAGTTCGCCCGGGAGGGGTACCGGCGGGCCAGCCTCAATAACGTGGTGAAGAGGTTGGGGATTGCCAAGGGTTCTCTGTACCAGTATTTTGATAATAAGGAGGCGACCTTCCTCTTCGTCTTCGAGCGTTTTACCCGTCTTGTTAAGAGTATGGTGGGTAAACCATCGGCGGCTGACTGGCGGCCGGATAATTTTTGGCCGACGGTACGGCGGGTCTGGGAGGCTGGCATTATTTTTATAGATAGGTACCCGGCCTATTATCAACTTTATCTGAACGCCATTTTTGAGCAGGATATTCCGCACCGGGAGGAGATTATAAGCCGGGTGCGGCTCTTCTCCATGGAATTTTTCGGCCCCCTAACGGCGGCTGCCCGGGAGAGGGGCGGGCTGCGCCCTGATGTGCCGGTGGCGGTGGTAGTATTTATGATTGACGCCGCCATGGATCGTTTTTTACAGTCCTACGCCCGCTCCTACCTCGATGATGGCCTGGAATTGGCAGCGGCTGACCAGGCCAGGGCAGAGGCCGGGATGGATACCATTATAGAGGCGCTTAAAAACGGGATTGGCGGAGGGCAGAGCACAGAGGCGAACCAACCTCAGGGCACAGAAACACCAATAACCAACGGCAGGGCACGAAAACACCCACACAACGGCAGGGTACGGATGTAGGGGCGTATTGAATACGCCCCAGGTGTACATGCCCCAGCCATATTTCAGGGAAATACCCTACCTACATACCCAACCGAACTGGAATCGACATCAACAAAAATATTAACGAAAAATTCAACAAGGGCATAAATCAAAATGGAAGAACAAATGATTACAGCGGCCGGCTTAGGAGATATTTTAAGCAAAATTAAGAGCAATAAGCGTCTTACTGCCGCCGATGCCCTGCGTCTGTACGAAACTGATAATATCCTGGCCCTGGGTTTTCTGGCCAATATTGTCCGGGAGCGTAAAAATGGTGATAAGGCCTATTTTATCTATAACCAGCATATAAATTACTCCAATATCTGCACCAATTTATGTAAATTCTGCGCCTTTGGCAAGGATAAGGGGGCGGAGCAGGCCTACGAGATGAGTATTGATGAAATCCGCCGTAAGGTGGAAGAACGTCTTGACGAGCCCATTACCGAGATTCACATGGTGGGCGGCCTCCATCCCGATTTACCATTTTCGTATTATATTGAGGCCTTGAAGGCCATAAAGATGGTGCGCCCGGAGGTACATATCCAGGCCTTTACCTGTGTGGAGATCGCCCATCTCGCCGAGATTAACGGTAAATCGGTGCACGATACCCTGCTGGAACTCCAAAAAGCAGGTTTAGGCTCCATCCCCGGCGGCGGGGCTGAGGTCTTCAGCCCTCGAATCAGGGCCCTGACCTGTGAGAAAAAATTATCCGGTGAGGACTGGCTGAAGGTGGCCAAGACCGCTCATCGTCTAAAGATCAGGAGTAATGCCACCATGCTCTATGGTCATATTGAGACCATTGAGGAACGGGTGGAGCACCTGTCCGCCCTGCGGCAGGCCCAGGACGAGACCGGCGGCTTCATGGCCTTCATTCCCCTGGCCTTTCATCCCCGGAATACGGAAATGTCCGATCTCTCCCGTACTTCGGGGATCGATGACCTGAAGAATATCGCCGTGGCCCGCTGTTTCCTCGATAATTTCCCCCACATCAAGGCCTATTGGGTGATGATCGGCGAAAAACTGGCCCAGATAGCCCTCTCCTTTGGGGCCGACGACATGGACGGTACGGTCAAGGAGGAACTTATTACCCATATGGCCGGGGCCGAGACCGAGCAGATGCTGACCAGTAATAAGCTGGTGGCCTTGATCCAGGAGGCGGGGCGGGTTCCCATAGAACGTGATACCCTGTATAAAGAGTTACGGAGGTATTAGGATGATTGATGATAAGATACTGGCCGGGGAACGTATCACCGCTGCCGAGGGCCTTGAGCTGGCGGCCGGCGGCGATTTGCTGCGCCTGGGCTTTTTGGCCGCCGCCGTGCGCCGCCGCCTGCATCCTGAGCCCCTGGTGACCTATGTTGTTGATCGTAATATAAATTATACCGATATATGTACTTCGGGCTGTAAATTCTGCGCCTTTTTTAAGGCCCCTGATGACCCGGACGGGGTGATTTTAAGCCAGGCGGAACTGGCCCGGAAAATAAAAGAAACCAAGGAACTGGGCGGTACCCAGATTTTGCTGCAGGGCGGCCTGCATCCCGATAAGCCGCTGGAATTTTACGAGGAGATGCTCCGCTTCATGAAGGGCTTGGATATCCATATTCACGGCTTTTCGCCCCCGGAGATCTGGCATTTTGCCGCCCTGTCCGGCCTTAGTGTAGCCGAGGTAATCGCGCGTCTGCGCCGGGCCGGGTTGGATTCCATTCCCGGCGGCGGGGCCGAGATTTTGAGTAACCGGGTGCGCTCCGAGATTGCCCCGCGTAAATGTAACGCCGATGAATGGATAATGGTCATGGAGGAGGCTCATAATCAGGGACTGCGAACCACGGCTACCATGATGTTCGGGCATGTGGAGACCATGGCCGAGCGCTTTGAACATCTGCAGAGGGTGCGGGATCTGCAGGATAGAACCGGCGGTTTCACGGCCTTCATCCCCTGGCCCTTTCAACCCGATAATACCGCCTTGTCCCATATCGCCAAGACCAGCGCCTTTAGTTATCTGAAGATGCTGGCTCTGTCCCGGATATTCCTGGATAATGTCGATAATATTCAGGCCTCCTGGGTTACCCAGGGGGGGCAGATCGCCCAGCTCTCTCTGTTTTTCGGGGCCAATGATTTCGGCAGTACCATGATTGAGGAAAACGTGGTGGCCGCGGCCGGAGTCAGTTTCCGGCTCAGCGAAAAGGAAATCCGGCGCCTGGTGGAGGGGGCGGGATTCATCCCCCGTCAGCGTTATATGGATTACCGCCTGGTGGCTGCCGGGTGAGTGAAATCATCTGTTACCGGGCGCCCCTTGTGGTGCCGGTGAGCCGTGCGCCCATCAGGGACGGCGCCGTTTTGACGGCCAACGGCCGGATTACGGCGCTGGGCAGCTTCAGCAGTCTGCGGGGGCAGGGGAGCAGGGTTGTTGAACTGGATGACAGTATCATAACCCCGGCCCTGATTAACTGTCACAGTCATCTGGAGTTGTCTTATCTCGCGGAACTGGGCCGGAAAAATTATGGAGCGGACGATGATATAACCGTCTGGATTCGCGCCCTGCTCTCCGCCAGGGTTAGGGAGGTGGATGGTGAAATAATTAATGCCGCCGTTGACCAGGCCCTGACCCGGCTGCGGGCCGGCGGGGTGGTGCTGACGGCCGATGTCGGCAATGTTGAGAACGGCAGGCCGCGGGCAGTCAGACTGCCGGAGGTGATGTTTTTCCTGGAACTTTTAGGATTCAGCCCCCAGGCCGCGGATGAGGCGTTATGCCGCTTAAAGGCCTTTGATACGGCTTGCGCGGCCCATGCTCCATATTCCACCCATCCCCGTCTTATCCAGGCGGTGAAGGCCAGGGCAAACGCCCGGCGGGATATTTTCCCGATTCATACGGCGGAATCCGCCGCCGAGATTGAATTTCTAACCACCGGTGGCGGTCCATTGCGGCCGTTTCTTGTGGAGCGTCTTGGCCGGTTGGATTTTTTTACTCCCCCGGGCTGCGGAGCGGTGGAGTATCTTGAGCGTTTAAGGGTTATTGATAACCAGACCCTGTGCGTCCATTGTGTCCATATTACCGAGACCGAGGTGGAGATACTGGCCCGGCGCGCGGCGCGAGTATGTTTATGTCCAGGCAGTAATCGTTTTCTAAGGGTGGGCCGGGCGCCGGCAGCCCTGCTTCTGAAGCACGGACTGCGGCCCTGCCTGGGAACGGACAGCCTGGCCAGTAATCCCTCACTTGATCTCTGGCGGGAGATGCGTCTTCTGCAGGAGGATAACCCCGCTCTGGCCCCGGAGGAGATTTTTAAGATGGCCACAATCAACGGGGCAACGGCCCTGGGACGTGAAGAATTTGGCAGCCTTGAGCCCGGAAAAGATGCCCGGATGCTGGCGGTGCGCTGTGAGCAGTTGCCCGAGGATGTATTTTCTTTCCTGGTCAGCGGTGAACATCATACGGCCTGGCTGGAGAATTAAAATGACTCCTGATAATAAAATAAACATCGGCATGGTGAATTTTATTAATACCGCGCCCCTCTATGAGGTCTGGAAGGAACGGGCCGCGGTCGCCCTTCATGAACATTGGCAGGTAATTGAAGGCCCGCCCAGCCGTTTGAACCGGATGCTCTATAATGGTGAACTGGATCTGGGCTTTATCTCCTCGCACGAATACGCCCTCCACCCCGGGGAATACCGGATTTTAGACGGCCTCTCCATCAGCGCCCAGGGTGAGGTCGGCAGCGTCTTTCTGTTTTCGGAACTGCCCGTTGCCGCCTTAAATGGTAAGCCGGTGGGCTTAAGCCCCCAGTCCCAGACCTCCAATGCCCTGATTCGGATTATCCTGGAGGATTATTATCATATCCGGCCCCATTATGTGGAATCGGACGAGGCTCCGGCCCATCTCGCTATTGGTGATCGGGCCTTACGCCTGAAAGCTGAAAACCGCTATCCCCTGGTGCTTGATTTAAGTCAGGAGTGGCAGCGTCACAGCGGATTGCCCTTCGTCTTCGCGGTCTGGGCCGTGCGGGAGGAGTGCTGGAATACTCATGGAGCAGAGGTCAGGGCCATTCAGGAGGAGCTTTTAACCTGCGTGGAGATCGGCCGCCGGCGTTTAATGGAGATAAGCGCCAAAGTGGCGGAGCGAATTCCCATGCCGCCTGCCGCCTGCCACGAATATCTGCAAAGAATTGAGTTTGATCTCAGCCCGGCCAAGGTTCTGGGCCTGAGCCAATTTTATCAAAAATTAATCGACAGGCGTGAGGTTAGTCCAAAGGCCTTACCCCTCAGAATATTGTAAAGTTTGGTTGGTTCTTTTAGACATCACGCTGAATAAATTACATCACTTTAAATCACAAAAAAATATGCAAGATATGCAAAATGCCGCTGAAAAAAAGAAATTCGTCAAGGAAAAATTTTCTTCCATCAGTAATAATTATGATCTGATAAATTCCTTAGTCAGCTTCCGTGTCGACCGCTATTGGCGCTGGGTGACCACGAGGGAGTTACGGCCCTTCCCCCAGGGGGCGGTTCTGGATCTCTGCGCCGGTACCATGCCCCTGGCCCTGGAGTTGACCCGTCAGGCCCCGGAACGCCGGGTGCTGGCCGTTGATTTTTGTGAAGATATGATTCGGGCCGGGCTCAAAACCCTGCCCGTCGATGAACGGCGGCAGCGGATTACACCAATATGCGGCGATGGTGAGGATATCCCGGCTGCCGATAACAGCTTCTGGGGCTGTACAGTGGCCTTTGGGGTACGTAATATTTCTCGGCCCCAGAGGGGTCTAAAGGAGATGTACCGGGTTCTGAAACCAGGAGGTAAGCTCTTGATTCTGGAGTTCTCCCGGCCCACTAATTTTATTGTTAAACCGCTCTATTTTTTCTATCTTAACCGGGTATTGCCCTTAGTGGCGGGTATGGTTTCCGGTGATAAGGAGGCCTATGAATATCTGGCCTCCTCCATCGCCAAATTCTATGATCCGGAGGACTTTCTATCCATGATGCGTCAGGCTGGTTTCAGCAAGAGCTATCGCCGCACCCTGACTTTCGGGGTGGTATCCATCTACGTGGGGATAAAATGAAGCCGTTTATTCTGGCAGTTACCGGGGCCAGCGGTTCCATTTACGCCCTGGAATTTTTAAAAATTATGGCCAAGGCCGATATTACGGTGGACGCCCTTATCTCCGGGGCCGGGGAGCAGGTCTTAAAGATTGAACTGGGGCTGGAGTACCCTGATCTGCCCCATGTCAGGCGCTGGTACGATGCCGATGATTTTACCGCTCCCATGGCCAGCGGCTCCAGCGCCTACGGCGGTATGGTGGTTCTGCCCTGCAGCATGGGCACCCTGGGCGCGGTGGCCGGCGGTCTCTCCCGCAACCTTCTGCACCGGGCCGCTGATGTCATCTTAAAGGAACGACGACCACTGGTGCTGGCGGTGCGGGAGACCCCGTTGAATGGTATTCATCTCAAAAATATGCTTGCCGCCCATGAGGCCGGGGCTGTTATCTGCCCTGCCATGCCCGCTTTTTATCACCGGCCGGCCGGACTCAGCGAACTGGCCTATGACTTTGCGGCCCGCGTGGCGGTACTCCTGGGAATTGAGGTGCCCGGTATGCGGCGCTGGGAGGGCAGTGATGTTTAAAAAGATC